>JANMLE010001042.1:0-15911 GCA_031372385.1 Planctomycetota bacterium
CCGATTTCGTGCAGATGACGAATGAGCCGGCGGACATCGTCCTCACGACCAGCGGCGCACGCGCGACGTCGATCCTGTTCGGAAACATGCCGGTCGACAATCTGGTCACGGTCAGCAAGCTGGTCTTCACGGGGCAGAACCTGACCAACCTGCTGAACGGCACCTTCGGACGCCAGGCCAACGACGTGGCGAACCTGTATGAGACGCTGCTCGGCCACGCTCCCGAGTTGGAAGGCCTGACGCACTACCTGAACCTGCTGATGGCCGGCTACAACCAGCAGCAGGTGACTGCCATGTTCAAGGTGGATCACCACCTCTGATACGAGCGGGCCGGCCCGATCCTTCGACGGGGCCGGCCCGAATCTGTGGCGTGACGCCGACGATGACATCGTCCGCGCGATGCAAGCTTACCAGCCGAACTGCACGCCCGCGTTGATCCCGTGCGCCCAGAGACCACTGTCATGGAATGCGAAGGCCGGCCGCGCCGGTCCGACCAGCGTTCCCGGCCCGGCCGCGGTCGGCAGTTGAGTCGTGTTGATGACGGGGTCGATCTGGTCGCCCGGCCGCACGACGCTGCTCCAGTAGATCGAGGTATAGCCGACGTAGACGCGGACATGGTTCGTCAATTGGCGGCCGACATTGATGCCGATCTGGGGAACCACGGTGAACTGGTCACGGCTGTAGGTGCCGATGTTGGTCGGCAGCGCGAGCAATCCGCCCGGCTGGGTGACGGCAACACCGCCAGAGCTGGTGAAGACCGTCGACCCGCTGATCTGAACTTCCTGGTGCGTGTTGCCGAGGCCCACTTGGCTCGTGCCATTCACAAACCAAGCGCCGCGATACCATTCCCCGCGCATACCAATCTGGCCTCCATAGAAGTTGTTGCGCGTTTCAAAGCGGTCGGTCACCATCGTCGTCGAACCGGGGTCGAGCGCCGGTGGCGCTGTGGGGAGAATCAGCAAGTTTTCGGTGATGACCAGGCTCTCGTTAAGCGAGAGGTACTGGACGCCACCGATCATGTCCATTCGGTAGCCGGTCTGGGTGGAGTAACCTGTCTGGTAACCACCCGTCTGGCAGCAACCCGTCGAGCAACAATTCGTCGGGCAACTGCAACAAAGGTTGCAAATCCCGTTCAATTGGGCTCCTTGAAACTGGCTGCTTGTGGAGACCACGGCGCTGCCACCGATGACTCCGGGGAATGAAATCAATTGGCTGTCCGGCAGGCCCGTGATGGCATTGGTAAACGGGCGAGCCAGAACAGGGGTGCCGGGCGAACTCGTGCTGAAGGTCTCCGACGGGCCGTTCAGGAAGAAATAGCTCCCTTCGATCCCCTTGGTTTGGCCGGGGTTGAGCCAGGCTCCCATGGTGAATCGGCCGCCCAGCCGTGCATCGTTGTTCTGGTTGCCGCCATAGACCGTGCTCGTCCCGGAGGTCAACAGTGGAGGTGTATGCCCCGCCTTGAGCCCCCAGACCATCAGTCCGGCGCTGACCCAGACTCGGTTCCCGCTGCCGGCGTAGGCAGAATTGCCAAAGTAGGAAGCATTGCCGGCGAGCGACGGCGCGGCCCAGTTTTCGGCGAGTGGTGCCGGCTGGGTGAGCGGTGTCGGCAGAGCCTCGGCGGCGTCCGGCGACACTTCGCTGGAGACCTGGAACAATGTGGGGGGCAATGCATCGCGGTCTTCAGACCACGCCGAAGCCGCGTTCGCCACCAGAAATGCCGCCGCCGCGAGAAATCCATTTCGCATTTGAGGACCTCCTGTCCCGAGTTGCTTGTGCTGTGAATTTGATTGGTGGATCAGCGCGTTTCAGACGCTTGATGCCCGTTCGGAACGAGCGCTGACTCGCCCAACAACCAATCGGCCAACGAATTCCGCACCGGTGAGCAACTGGCCAAGGAATCTCGTGATTTCGGTGCGAACTCCACCGATTTGGCGATTGTTCCACCAACGTGCGGCTTAGCGATTGTTCCACCAACGTGCGGCTAACTGCCGCCGGTATCGTCGCTCGACGAACGCGGTGATGTGGCGGAAACCGGGCCGACTTTTCGGATCTGGACCCCGGTTTTCATCGGGGTGCTGGTGATTCGTGTTTCGTCAGCGTTCCTTCGGCGGCCGGTATTCCCGTGTCATCGTTTCGCCCGTTTCGGGTAACCGGTTTTGGGGTCCACCGTCAGGTTTAGCATCTCGTGGTCGTCGACGAAGAAGATGTAGCCGTTGAACATCTCGTCGTAGGTTTGCTCGCCGTAGGGGACCGTTCGCTTGGGGTCGGGGTTGTAGGGGTTGAAGGTCGAGTTGTCGTAGTGGGCGATCGCCTCCAGCACCGTTCCCTTGGGGAGCCGCTTCTGGCCCGGTTCGATTTCATAGCCCAATTGCCATTCGAAGTTGTAGTTGGGGATTTGCAGCAGGGTCTCACGCGGCTGGTCGGGGGGCGTGGCGAAGAAGGTCATGTCCTTGCCGCGCACGTGCATGTGAGTGAACAGGCCCATCAGCGAGATGTCGCGATCGAGTGTCTTGCGGGACTGGATCGGAAACGCTCCGTGTCCGGGGGTGATGGCGATCCGGTGCGGGTCGAGCAGCACGTGACGCAGTTGCTTCTGCACCGGTCGCCGCGGGAAGCGGAGCCCCACGGAGATGCGGCAGGTCTCCTCTTTGCCGGTCGTGGTGTAGTGAACTTGCAGTCCCAGCACGGCGAGCTTCGGAATGAAGAAGGCGACGCCGTTGTCGAACCGGCCGAGATCCATCGGTTGCCCGCCGGGGACGTGGCCGGTGATGAAGGTCTCGTGGCCGACTCCCTTGGTGGTCGCGTACGCCATGTTGCAGTGATGCACGACGGCCGGATTGTCGGGACGGATTTCGATCGCCTCCAGCCAAGTGTCGCCGAGGAACAGATGCGGCAGCAGGAGGTGGCGATAGTCGACGAAGCCGGTGGCCGGGACGATGTGTTCTTCGAGCATCGTGATCACGAGGTCCGGCTCACCGATCCGCCAGCGTGGTTTGGCTGATGGCTTTTCTGCGGCGACAGTGACTGGTTCGGGGGCGTCCCCTTCGGCGCGGCCGGCGCGAACCCAGCGGACGAGCGTGTCGCGCTCCGCCTTCGACAGCGACGGGTCGTTCTGAAACTTGCCGTGCTTGGGATTGGCGTACCACGGCGGCATCCGCTGATCAACGACGACTTCGGCCATCATCTCCGCGTGCGCGGCGACCTCGGGAAATGTTTGCAGGGAAAACGGCGCGGCCAAACCCTCGGCGTGACACGACACGCAGCGCCGTTGCAGGATCGGTGCGACGTCCCGATGAAACGTGGGGGCGGGCAGGTTCGCCGACGTCGGCGGTGGAAATTCAATCACGCAGCCGTCGACGGGGGTTTCCGTCACAGAGACGCCGCGTCCATCGAGTGCTTCACGAATCGCCTCCTCCAAGTCTCGCCGCGTCGGTTCCGGCCGAGCGCCGCCGAGTCGCAACTGATCGTCGATCCGGCCCCGATAGATCAGCTTCTTATCCGCATCGAGCACCGCCACGCCGGGGGTGCGTGTCACGCCGAGCGCTGTCGCACACGACAAGTCGGCATCTTTGACGAAGGGAAACGCGGCCTCCAAGTCGATCGCCTGCGCGGCCATGTCGCGGATGGTGTCCTCGACTCCGACATTGACCGCGACGATCTGCACGTCATGCGGACCGTAACGGGCGTCCAGTTCGATCAGCTTGGGGATCGAGCGGCGGACCAGGGGACACGACGTCGTGGTGAAGACGAAGACGTACCCCCGCTTCGTTCCCAGATCGGCCAGTGATCGTGGCAGCGCGCGGATGTCCTTGAAGCGCAGATCGCGAATCGTGTCGCCGATCGCCGGAGTCGCCGCGAATGTTTGGCCGAACGGACACAGACCGGTGACTCCGAGCAGCAGCAGTAACCAACGCATGATCGAACCCTTGGGAGTCGTCTGTGAAACTGTCTGAAATGCCGCCATCGCAAGGGGGTCGGGAGTCTTTTTCATGCCGCAAAGTCTCGATGTGAGTCTCTTTGAGCGATGTCGTGCGGCATGAAAAAGACTCCCGATCCCTTCTCGGATAGCCACTGAATGAGTGTGTCTATCTTGTCTCGACACGGAGGGAACGATACCGCCGCCAAGACCGAACACCAAACGGTCTTCTCCCCGAAGTATTCACCAGATGGGAGCGGCCGTCACGGGCGGGGCGGTTGTCTCCCTGTCGCCGCAAGCTACACTGTGGGCCACGCGGTGGACGGTAACGTCCGCGCGGATGTCAGTTTCTCAACTCAACTCCTCAACCAGGTGCCCCCGCACGCAATGGACTCCAACGCCGTCTTCGCCATTTTGTTGTTGTTTGCCGGAATTGGAATCTTGACGGCCGAGGTCTTTATTCCGTCGGGCGGCCTGCTGGGAGTCATCACCTTTCTGACTCTGGTGGTGTCGATCGTCTTCGCCTACCGCGCCTGGGGAACCTCGCATCCGGGCATCTTCTGGGCCTTTTGCGCCGCGCTGCTGGTCATGGTTCCTTCGGCGCTGTGTGCGGCGTTCTATGTCCTTCCCATGACGCCGATGGGCAAACGTGTCCTGCTGGAGGCGCCCACGTCCGAAGAGGTGACTCCGTTCGCCAAGGAAACCCGGCATCTACAGGAACTGGTGGGGCAATTCGGGCGGACGGCCTCCCCGCTGACGCCGGGGGGCCTGATCACGATCAAGGGCGAGCGATTGCATGCGGTGACGGACGGGTTGATCGTCGAGTCGGGTCAGTCGGTTGAAGTGCTGGAAGTGCGCGGCTCGCGACTGCTGGTCCGGCCGGCCGAACCGCGGACCGGCCTGTCGGCGGACAAGGCGGAGCCGTCATCACGGCTTGACTTTGAATTGCCGCAGAGTTAGTGAAGTCGATCCCATCGACCCCAGTTTGAAGCGGGCCGGGACAGTCAGGCCAATACCTCGAAAGCAGATGAGATCACCATGCTGAAACCACTGGTCCTCGCCCAGATGAATCCGTCGACGATCTTCGGAATCGCCGCCGTGCTTTTCGTCGTCGCCCTGATCTTCGTCGCCATCTTTGCGCGATACATCAGCCTCTGGATTCAGTGCCTGATGACCAATGCCGACATTTCGTTTCTGCAACTGATCCTGATGACGATCCGGAAGGTCAATCCGTCGATCATCGTGCGGGCCAAGATCACCGCGGTGCAGGCCGGGCTGACGGAGGTCTATCCGATTTCGACGCGCGATCTGGAATCGCACCTACTGGCGGGCGGCAATGTTCCCAACGTCATCCGGGCACTGGTCGCCGCGCACCGGGCGAACATCGATCTCGACTGGCAGACCGCCCAGGCGATCGACCTGGCCGGCCGCGATGTTCTCGATGCGGTCCGCACCAGCGTCTATCCCAAGGTGATCGACTGTCCCGATCCGCGCAAGGGGGCCGGCACACTCGACGCCGTCGCAGCCGATGGCATCCTGCTGCGGGCTCGGGCCCGCGTCACCGTGCGGACCAACATCCATCAGTTGATCGGCGGGGCCACCGAGGAAACGATCATCGCGCGCGTCGGTCAGGGGATCGTGCAGGCGATCGGCATGACCTCTTCGTACAAGCTGGTGCTGGAGAACCCCGAGATGATCTCACAGACCGTGCTCGATCAGGGCTTGGAAGCCCAGACGGCCTTTGAAATCGTGTCGATCGACATCGCGGACATCGACGTCGGTGAGAACATCGGCGCCCGGTTGTCGGCCGATCAGGCGGAGGCCGACATGCGCGTCGCCCAGGCCAAGGCCGAACAGCGGCGTGCCGACTTCACGGCCCGCGAACAGGAAATGGTTGCCCAGGTTCAGAAGAACCGGGCCGAAGTGGTGCTCGCCGAAGCCCAGGTTCCGATGGCCATCGCCGAAGCGTTTCGCTCGCAGGTGCTGGGATTGGTCGATTACTATGAACTGAAGAATGTTCAGGCGGACACTCAAATGCGGGCGGCGATTGCCGGCACCGGAGTGGCGGGGAAATGACCGTCTTCAGCCAGCGGCTGTCGACCATTGGCAACTGACGTTTCCCCCATGAGGGACAATCATCATGCATCCATCGTTCATCGTAGTTCTTGCCGCTGAGGGCGGGATCGTTTTCGTGATCGTGCTGATCATCTCGGTGATCAGTTGGATCGTGAACCTGGTCCAGGGAAACAAGCCGAACGGCAAGCCCGGCAACCGGCCCCGACCCGCCAACCAGGGACAATCCGAGCTGGAGAAATTCCTGCAACAGGTGGTCGGCAACAAGCCCGAACCTGAACCGGAGAAGAAGCGACCGGTGCCCGCTCCCAAGCCTGCTCGTGCTACGGGTGGTGACAAGAAGAGCGGCAAGTCGAAGCCCCAGTCACAACGCCCGGCCGCGGCGCAGCGCCCCGCCGCATCCGGACGCCCCGCTCCGGCTGACCGGCCGGGGGCCCGGCTGTCACAAACGCATTTGACGCCGACCACTGTTGGTGACGGTGTTCGCAGTCATGTTTCCAGCCATCTGGAACCGCGCAATGTCGACGCACTGGTCGTTCAGGATGTCTCGGGGGCTGTCCAGCGTGATATCGGCGACGCGGTCCGGCGGGACATCGGTGTGGACGGAACACTTCTCACTGTCCAGCGCGCGCCGGTCCATCCGCTGATCCAGGCGCTGCGCAATCCGCAGGGGATTCGGCAGGCGATCATGCTGTCCGAGATCCTCAATCGCCCCAAGTCGCTGCGGTAAGGCGACCGGCGACTCTTGATTTACCCGCAACCGTTTTTACCTGGGTGGCTCGACGGCTTCTGCACTACTCTTGGTCCCCAACAATTCAAGTAGTGCAAAAGCCGTCGAGCCACCGGGACAAGCCCAGTGGCGGGGAAGATAACTCGTGCCGTTCGCCCAAGAGGAACAGCCGGCTCAACCCGGCGGTCTGATCTATGTCGGAAGTCGAACCTTCAGTGCTGTTGATTGCCGGACGGTTCTCCGTCCGCGGGAGCTGCGCCTACACACTGCGGCTCGCCGAGCACCTGCCGCAACGCGGGTTTCGCACCAGCGTCATCTGTCCGGATGCCCGGATGCTCGACCGCGAACGGCGGCGTGAGTTGCACATCGACGAGCTGTCGCAACTCGACTGGCCCCTGTGGGGAAGCGTTGTTCGGAGTCTGCTGCTGCGCCGGTTGTTGTCAGACCCACCCGACTTGATTCACGTCCAGTCGCGCGGCGCATTGGCACAGGGGATGTGGATTGCCCGTCACCTGCGGCGACCGTTTTTGCTGACCGTCCACGACTATCTGCAACCGAACGAACGGCTGGCGATCGACCGCCGTTGGTGCCGGCGAATCATCGCCGTCAGCGAATCGGTGCGGGACGATCTGATCCAACGGACCCGGCTGCCCGAAAACCTCGTGACGGTGATTCACAGCGGAGTCGATCGGGCCGCCTCGTGCGAGATGCTTGAAGTCTTCGCACCAAACCGGACTCCCGTGGTGGGGACGGCTGGACCGCTGGAAGCGGTCAAGGGATTCCCCTTTTTCCTGGGGGCCGCCGCGCGGGTTCTCGCGACCGGCTGCGAAGTCGAGTTCCTGATCGCCGGTGCCGGACCCGAGGAATCCAACCTGCGCCGCTTGTCGCGTGAACTCGGGATCAACGACAAGGTCACGTTCGTCCCGAACCTGCTCGACTTCGACGATGCCCTGGCCGCGATGGACGTGTTCGTGCTCCCGTCGTTGCAACAGGGAATCGGCACCATCATGCTCGACGCGATGGCGATGGGCCGCCCCGTCATCGCCACCCGCGTGGGAGGCGTCTATTGCGCGGTCCACGACAACGAAATCGGTCTGCTCGTCCCACCGTCCAACAGCGCGGCACTCGCGGAACGAATTGTGGAACTGCTGGACGACCGGACCAAAGCCCGGTCCATCGGTCGCGCGGCCCGCGACCTGGTCGAACGCGAATTCGGTGTGGAAGGGATGATCGACCAGACGGCGGCGCTGTACCGCGAAGTTCTCGATCACAGCCTCGCGCCGCAGCCGGTCTGACTTGAATGCCCGGCTCTCCCGGTTTGTTCACGGCGTCGTAGCTGAGTTCGCAAGAACTCAGGTCGTGGTGAGATTGTCCGTTGAATTCTTGCGAATTCAGCTACGAACAGCGCGGCTCGTGAAGGGATGTGAATCATCCCGGCTATCGAATTACTTGAACAACTGCCAAATGCGGGTCGGCCAAGTCCAGACGGTACATGATCTGGTTGTATTCGTAGCGCGGCGTGGGATCGGTGCTGCCCGAGAACGTTTGCGTGTACGTTCCCTCGAAGAAGACGAACCGCCCGTCGCCGGCGGTGAACTGCGGATGCTGCTTCGGGTTGTAAAAGCTGTACTTGTCGTGCGTGACGATCTTCTTCGCGTTGATCCACGGGCCTTCGGGCTGGTCGGCCTCGCAGTACCAGACTTCGCCCAACATGGATGTCCCGCGAATCTGCGTCGTGATCAGCACCCACCGCCGCCGATGCGGGTTCCAAGCCACTGAACCGCGATGCGCTTCGATCACCTTGCCGCTGTCGATGTCTGTCAGCTTCAACCACGCCTCGTCCGCCCGCAGTTGCTTCTGCTTGACGAGTGATTCCTGCAGGCTCGATGTGATCGCCGCGGTGTCCCGTTTCCAACCCCAGACCGCCTTGGCGTTGGAGTCGCGCTCGACTTTGGCCGACTTCTCACGGCTACCGGGGACCAGGCAGGTGAAGGCTTCGTATTGGCTGAGATCCAGCAGCGCATCGGCGGTCGCGCGAACCCGTATCACGGGGTACGGATCACCGAAGTAGACATACTCCACGCCGGACACCGTGTGGGCGAACGGATGCCCATGCAGATGCAGCGGCACATCCTTGTCGAAGCTCTTGACCTTCACGAATTCGCGCCGGTCATCGTCGAATTCGCAAATGCCGCGTTCGTAGACTTCCAACGGCGGACGGACCTTTTCGTAGCCCGTGAACAGACGCTCGCGACCGCCGGCATCCTTCAGCACGACGGCACCGAAGATCCAAGTCGGTCCCTCACCGGGCATCTTCGCCATCGGCCGTGCGAACCCGTCGTCGCCGGTGAAGTAGTCGAGGTTCACCCCGACGGCCGGATCGAGCCCCCCGTCACCCGGCAGCTTCGACGTCGCCCCCGTCACATGGAAGTTACCTAGCGGATAGCGCAGCCGGTTGGTGTCGCCCCAGAACCAGTGGATCTTGCCGTGATACACGGCCATCACCACGCTGTCCGACCCGACGACTTGAGCGTTCAATAACGGCTGCTGAATCGGCGACGGGTGCCCGAGCAGCACGCTGTCGGCATAGATCCCCGCGCCGGTGACGCGATACAGCCGCTCGGCAATGTTCAGTCGTTTGACCTTGAGCAACTCCTCACCACCGCCGGTCACTTTCAAGGCTCGGCCCCGATACCCAAAGCCATCCTTCGGAAACTCATACCCGTGGCTGC
Source organism: Planctomycetota bacterium (assembly GCA_031372385.1). Taxonomy (GTDB): domain Bacteria; phylum Planctomycetota; class Planctomycetia; order Planctomycetales; family Planctomycetaceae; genus Schlesneria. The sequence goes on from JANMLE010001042.1 coordinate 9,452, forward strand.
GCACATGAAAGAAGACCGTCTGCCCCAGCAATTCCGGATCACGCACGGCGACATATCCGGCCGAGTCCGTCACGAAGCGCGTGTCATGCACGGTCCGCAATTCCACCAGCGGCACTCCCCGGCCGGTCGCCTCGTCAACGACTTGAATCTGAAACACCCCCGGCGGCACGGCGGAAAGGCATGGCGTCGAGAAAAGCAGCAGCAACGCCGCATTCAACCTGAGATGTCGCATCGTGGTTCCCCGCACGTTCCCCAACCAAGGCCGTTACGCAATCAGCTCGCCACCGCACAGCGACAGGATCGTGTTGAGAAACGCCTTCAACTCGGGGCACGCTTTCGCGGCGACGACGAGGTCGTTGTCCTTGAGGATGCGTTGCGCGTCGCGAGGTTTCTTGTAGGAATCACGGCACTTGCCAAGTTCGAAGATTTCCTCGATTCGGCGTGCTGGCGGATTGTGGTGATTCACCGCCTCGGGCGGACCGGATGGAGCAGCCTTGTTGTGCTTGGCCAACTTCTGGATCGCCGGCCAGAACGGAAGCAACCACGCCTCAAAGTCGTGTTGAGCCGCATGCGGATGAAACCTCGGTTCGCCGCCGACCCATTCCCGCATCTTGGCTTTCGCGTCTGCGGCATCCACAAAGTCATCGGTCCCTGTGCAGACGTCGGTCAGTGCGATGACCGCATCAGCGCCGGCCTTGCCGATGAATTCGTTCGCGACCACCTTCCGAAGTTTATCACCCGTCGGAATGCGACCGCGCTGGCCTTGAAAGATCAGCTTCGGCATCTTGCCTGGAAGTCGCCTCTTCAAGAATTCGACCAACGTGTCGTGGAACGCTCGCTCGGTCGCGCCTTCGACGAGGATGACGATCTTCACAGGCGACCTCCGAGCACGCCCATCGTCCAGAGTTCGTTGAGAGAAAAATCCTTCAGCCAATGGTCGAGATCGAGGTCATCGCCCCAGGTGAACTTGGTCGCTCCGTCCTCCAAGTCCGCGATCAACACTTCCTCGGGATTTAGGAACCGAACGAGCGATTCTGATTGCGTCGCCACAATGATCTGAGTCCGCTTTGATGCCTCGCGCATCATCTCCACCAGCAGCATCAGCAGTTGAGGATGCAAGCTGACTTCCGGTTCGTCGATCAGCGTGACGGCTGGCAAGTGACGGCTCGACAACAGAGCCGTGAGCCAGAGGAATCGCAGCGTTCCCTCGGAAAGCTGATGTGTGTAGATCGGCTGAGTGAACTGGCGATCCTTCCACGCGAGAGCCAGCATTCCAGCGGCAACAGGTGGGAACTCAAGGCGTTCAAAATCTGGAAATGCCGCGTGAAGCCAATCCTCAACGACCTCGAAGCGGTCGCGATCTGTTTCGCGAAGAGAATAGAGGCAGGCCACCAAAGCTTCGCCGTGTTCGCCCGGCAGCAGTTCGGGCTGCACCGACTGCGGTCGACGAAGGTCCACCAAATCAAACGGGCGGAAGAACCCGGCCGAGGCGAGTGTCTCGCGCAGAATGCGCGCTTGGCCTCCCTTCGCACCAGACAACTGCGTCTCTGTCCCGAGAATGCGTCCGAAACGCTCGTCTGGAACTCCCGATTCAATCGCGGCGTTCGGAAGTTCATGATCGATGCAAAATCCATAACCGGCGCGGACGAGACGAATGGAAAACGATTCCTCGTCATCGTCAAACAACTGCCGCCGCGCTTCCGATTGTTCCTTCACTCGCACCGCAATCGACAAACTAGTCGTTTCGTCCCCCGCCGAACGAGCTCGAGTCAACAGTTCGCCAAAACCACCGAGCGAGGAGATCGTGTCGCTCAATTTCCCATCGGCAGACTTAGCCAACAGACGCCATGCTTCGAGCAACGACGTTTTCCCGCACCCGTTCGCGCCGATCATGACCATCAGGGGGCGCAGGGCGAGCTTCACATCGACCAGACGGCGGAAGCCTTGGATGTGGATTGACTCGAACTGGCTCATGATGAACGGTCCTGTGTCAGGTCTGTGACAGAGCAGGTCGAGGTCATTCTACTTCGGCGCGTCGACCTTGATGTGGAGGTCGCGCAGTTGCCGTTGGTCGACGGTGGCCGGGGCGCCAGTCAACATGTCGCTGGCTTTTTGGGTTTTGGGGAAGGCGATCACGTCGCGGATGTTGTCGGAGGCGAGGAACATCATCACCCAGCGGTCCAGGCCGAGGGCGACGCCGGCGTGCGGCGGGGCTCCGTAGCGCAGGGCTTCGAGGAGGAACCCGAAGCGGGCTTCGGCCTCTTCGTTGGTGATGCCAAGCAGGTTGAAGATCTTCTGCTGGACGGCTGGATCGTGGATGCGGACACTGCCGCTGGCGGCTTCGTAGCCGTTGCAGACGAGGTCGTACGACTGGGCGCGCACCCGGCCGGGATCGGTGTCGAGCAGCGGGATGTCTTCCTCGACCGGTTGGCAGAACGGGTGATGCTCAGCGTCCCAGCGTTTCTCTTCGTCATTCCACTGAAACATCGGGAAGTCGCAGACCCACGCGATCTTCAGTTCCTGCGGATCGAAGAGATTCAATTCACGAGCGAGCCGGTTGCGAAGGGCCGACAGCGCGGCGCAGCTCACCTTGAACGTGTCGGCGACGCAGAACAGCAGGTCGCCAGGCTGGGCGTCCAGCCGCGCGATGATCGCCCGCTGGTGATCGGCACTGAAGAACTTGGCGATGGGCGAATCGAGTTCCCCGTCCTTCACGCGGAAGAATGCGAGGCCCTTCGCGCCGTACTGCTTGACGAACTCGGTCAGTTCGTCGATCTGCTTGCGGCTGTACTTCTCGGCCGCTTGGGAGACGCGGAGGCCGCGCACGCGGCCGCCGTTTTCGATCGTCGACTTGAAGACGCCGAAGTCGCACGCGCCGGCGATGTCGCCGAGGCACTTCAGTTCGAGATCGAAACGCAGGTCGGGCTTGTCGCTGCCGAAACGTTCCATCACTTCGCGATGCGTGAGCCTTGGCAACGGAATTTGCAGCTCGGCCCCGCGCAGATCCTTCACCAGCCGCGCCATCAGGCCGTCGATCGTGCTGAGGATGTCCTCCTGTTGGACGAAGGCCATCTCAACGTCGATCTGCGTGAACTCGGGCTGCCGGTCGGCTCGCAGGTCTTCGTCGCGGAAGCACTTGGCGAGTTGAAAGTAGCGGTCGTAGCCGGCGACCATCAGGATCTGCTTGTAGATCTGCGGAGACTGCGGCAGCGCGTAGAAGCAGCCTTCGTGAACGCGGCTCGGGACGAGATAGTCCCGCGCCCCCTCGGGCGTGCTGCGGCCGAGCATCGGCGTTTCGATTTCGAGGAAGTTGTTTTCGTCGAAGTAATCGCGCGTCGCCTTGGACATCTTGTGTCTCAGGATCAGAGCCTGTTGGACCGCGGGTCGCCGGAGATCGATGAAGCGGTACTTCAGACGCAGTTCTTCGTTCGGCAGGTCGGGCTGCGTGGGGAAAAATGGCGGCGTCTTGCTCTTGTTGAGCACTTCCAAGTCGCGTCCGCGCACGTCGATTTCACCGGTCGCCAATTTGAGGTTCTGCATGTCGGCGGGGCGGGCCACCACTTCGCCGGTCACGCGGATCACGTCCTCGTTGCGGAGTGAGCGAGCCAGTTCGTGCAGGTCGTGATGAGCCGGGTTGAACACGACCTGCGTCAGGCCGTACCGATCCCGCAGGTCGATGAAGACCAGCCCGCCAAAGTCGCGGTAGGTGTCGACCCAGCCGCACACCGTCACCGATTGTCCCACATGGGCCGACCGCAATTCGCCGCAGGTATGAGTCCGAAGCACCGCTGTATCCTTGATCGAAGAGGTCCGCAGAAAACAAACCAGCCGCCCAACGCCAGACAAGCGGCGAGCGGCCTCGGTTCGGAAGCGGGGTGATTATAGGAGCGGGCGGAACGGTCTGGAAGCCGCGCAACACCTGAAGAGCCGGCCGCTTTGGCATCTCAGAGTTGCATGTGCTGATTCCACGCCTTGCGCACGGGCATCCAAGTCCAAGTTGCTCAAGCGGCCCAGCCTACGTTGAAGCAGCGTCCGTTCGGCCGTGACAAGTCGGTCGAGTCGGGCGACTGAGGGTTTGGCCAGCCCGGCCGCGGACCAATCCACCAACGGAACATCGAGCGGGCCGGTCCGCGCGGCGGATGTGATCCGGCATATCAGGACGTCGAGTTGCAGATCGAACAACACCAGCACGGGACGCGCTTTGCTGATTGTTCCCGACGTAAAAGGGAATTGGCACAGAAACACTTCACCACATCCAATCATTGGCATCCTCAGCGCGCTCGCCAACTACGAGTCTGGAATTGAGCCGATCACAACCGGTCACCCTTGGGCCGTCGATGGCCAACTGTCGTAGATCGCATCGTCGGAGGAGTCGTCTCGCAGGAACTGCTCGTAGGCGGAGTGTCTCCAACCGACGTCATCTCCTTCATGCACGGCGAGCACGATGACGCGTACGCGTCCGGTCTTGGGAAGTTGCGTTGCGACCTCCTGTGGAATCCGCAGAACCGGGTCTGCGGAAAGTTCGGTGATGAACTCAATTGACTGCATGAAAGCGCCTCGAATCTCGTCAGCACATGGTTTCGCGTCGTTGTCAACCCGTCAGGCCGCTCAACGCCCCGGTGCTGTCGCCCAGGAATGGCACCTTGACGTCGACCCGCTCCAGCATCGACAGCCACAGGTTGCTGATTGGTGTTTCTTTTGGATAGACGAGGTGACGACCGGTCTGAATCGTGCCGCCTCCCTTGCCGGCCAGCAGGATCGGCAAATCGTCGTGGTTGTGGGCGTTGCCATCCGAGTTCGCGCTGCCGTAGGCGATCATGCAGTGATCCAGCAGCGTTCCGTCCCCCTCGGGAACCGACTTCAGCTTCTGCAGCAGATACGCAAGCTGGGTCACGTGGAACTTGTTGATCTCGCGGATCTTTTCCTTCTTCTTCGCGTCGTTGCCGTGGTGAGACAGGTCATGATGTCCCTCGGAGACTCCGGCGAACGGGTACGACCGGTTGCTCCCTTCATTCGTGAAGACGAACGTGCTGACGCGGGTGACATCGGCCTGGAAAGCCAGGACCAGCAGGTCGCACATCAGCTTCAGGTGGTCGGGGAATTCCTTCGGTACACCCGCGGGGACCGGGTAGTCCGGGGCCTTCACTTCCGGCAGGTGCGTCGCGCGTTCGATCCGTTGTTCGATGTCGCGGATCGACGAGAAGTACTCGTCCAGCTTTCGCTGATCGTTCTTGCCGAGCCGGGCCTGCAGGTCGCGGGAATCGTCGCGGACGAAATCGAGCACGCTCTTGCGCAGCGCGTCACGCTTTGCACGATCGGCGTTGGCACCCGAGCCGAACAGTCGTTCAAAGACCAACTTCGGGTTCACTTCCTTCGGGAGCGGCTGAGTCGCCGAGCGCCACGACATGGTCGACGAGTAGACGCAGCTATAGCCCGAATCGCAGTTCCCCGCCATCGCTCCCGCTTCGCAGCCGATCTCCAGCGATGCGAGACGCGTCTGGTCGCCGATGCGCGAGGCCGCCACCTGGTCGACCGAGATGCCGTTGCGGATGTCGGTGCCGTCGGTCTTGACGGGATGGGCACCGGTCAGGAACGCGGCCAGCGCGCGGGCATGATCGCCGCCGCCGTCACCGTGGGGACGAGCCCCGTCGGCCGTGAGGCCCGACAGGATTGAGAAGTCATCCTTCACCGCTGCCAGTGGCTCCAGGATCGGCGTCAATTCGAAACCGGTCCCCTCGGACTTCGGCCGCCAGTCGGCCATGTTGATGCCGTTGGGGACATACAGGAACGCCATCCGATTGGGAGCGGTGGCGGCCTTCGCGGGCGCAGCATCCGCCGCCCAACTCGTCATCGGCCCCATCGACTCCAGCCACGGCAACGCCACTGCGGTGCTGAGACCTTGGAGGACGGTGCGTCGAGAAACAAACGGCTGTGTCATGACAACTCCTGCGATCAGCGAACGTGTACTTCAGCGAACTGCTTATTCGTCATTCCCGCGCCGCAACCGGAACGGGTCGCTCTTGACGATCTCGCTGACGAGTGCGGAAAACTTGTAGTCCTGCTTGGCCAGCACATCCTGGATCTGCATCACTGGTCTGCGGTCATAGTACTCCAACCCGCGGCCCAAGGCGTAGATCAGCAGCTTCTCGGTCAGGCAGCGGGTGAACTGATTTCGCTTCTCCATCAGAATCGACTTCAATTCGCCGGGGCCTTGAAAGGCTTTGCCGTCGGGCAGAACTCCGGCCGTTTCGATGGGGAATTCACCGTCCTTCGTGCGGAATGCGCCGATCGCATCGTAGTTTTCGAAGGCAAATCCAACCGGATCCATCTTGGCGTGACAGTTGGCACACGCCGGATTGGCCCGATGCTGCTCCATCCGCTGGCGCATTGAGCCGGTCAATTGGGCCTTCTCACCTTCGGGCAACTCGGGGACATTGGCCGGTGGTGGTGGCGGCGGAGC
>JANMLE010001061.1:0-2959 GCA_031372385.1 Planctomycetota bacterium
GTTGGGCGATGTTGCTGATCATCCGACAACGATCATCCGACAACCGCAAAAGCGCTGGCTCAACACGACGGGATGCGATCCCGCTCAGAGGCAATTCGACAAGGGGTCGGGAGTCTTTTTCATGCCGCACGTCGTCGCTGACAATCGTTCACATCTTGGCATTGCGGCATGAAAAAGACTCCCGACCCCCTTGCGACGGCAGCTTTCCGGACAGCCGCTCAGTCCGACTTGCGACCCGTGAATTGCTCGTAGAGTTTCGCGGCCTCGGGGTGTTCGGCCTTCAGCGTCTTCAGGTCGTCGGCTGAGAACTCTTGCGAGACGTTCTTGCCGTCCAAGACCTTGGTCAACTTGACCTTGATGTTCCGGCCGTCTTCGTCGGTGATCTCAATCTTGCGTCCCGCCTGTTCCGCCCGGATGGTGCGCGGGCCGGCGGGCTGCGACGGAACCGGAGTCAGTTGAAAACCGGGAGCGGGAACTGGAACGAGCCCCCCGCGTCCGGGAATGACTCCCCCAATCTGAAGCTGAATCGCGCCGCCTCCACCGCCGATGACCAGGTTGTTGCCCCCCGAATACTTTTCATAGAGCTTCGCCGCCTCGGGGTGCTTCTTCTTCAGATCATCGAGATCGGCTCCCTTGTAGACGTCGGTCTTCGCCTTGCCGTCGACGGTTCGAGTGTGCTTCAGTTCAATGTCCTTGCCGTTGGTGTCGTCGATCTCAACCTTCTCATCGCCGGTCTGAGTTTCCACATGACGTTTCCCATTGACGATGCTGATCTTCGACGTCACCCCGGCGCCACCGCCGAAGAACTGCCCGTTGATTTGGATTCCCGGTAGCGGAGCGGCGCCCGGCACGGCTCTGAGATTGGGGCCGGGGAAGCCACCAAGCTGTGGCTGCCGCTGTTGTTGCTTTTGGAAAGCCTTGTGCGCGTCGGGGAACTTTTCCTCCAGCTCCTTCTCAGAAGCGGCTTTGATGTCCGCCTCCTGCTCCTTGCCGTCGACGGTCTCCTTGATCTTCCCCGTGAACGAACCGTCGGCAGCGCGCTGCAACTCGATCCGCCGGCCATTCTCGACGGAAGTCATGCGCGTCACCCGGCCGATGGCGATCCCCGGAGCCTGCGGTCCGGCTTTGATGAGGGCCTCGCGCTGCCGCAGGATTTCCTTGAGTCGCAGCGTCGTCCGGGCGCGCCGGCCGACAGCTTCGATGTCGGAATCGGACAGCTTTTCGAGCGCCTCCTGGGTCGCCTTGGCGGTCTGTGCATCCTCGGAGACGAGCAGGCGTCCCAAGGCATCGAAGCAGCGGGTGACGACGGCATCGTCGTTGCTCTCGGCCGCCTTGGCGAGCGGTGCCACGGCAGGCGGCCCGATCTTCAGCAGCTTGTCGGTTGCCGTGCGATGAACGGTGTCATCATTCCCCGTGATCTGTTCGACCAGCGCGGTGATTTCGGCGGCCTGCGGCTTGGGTTCCCCCTCGTCAGCGGACGTCGCGACCGCGACCCACGTCAGCATGAGCAGCAGGGCCATCAGTGCTGTGCGATGGCGCAGTGTTTGGAATTTGCAGAGTCCACGGTTGATCATCGTTCGGTTCATCATCGACCTCTCCGTCGAACTGGCGTGCGGTCTGAAACCGGAATCCAGACTGTGATCCGGCGGCGAAAGTGTACCGATCACCGCCCGTCGAAGCGACACCTCTTTGTCGGCTCACGCTGACTCATGCTGGCTCGTTTCGTCCGCAGCCCTTGGTCCGGGCGGGTCGCACAAAGCCGACGCGCCAGAGATGGCGATACGTCACGCGGCCCAGACCGAGTTGTTTAACACTGAGCCAACGGCGAAGGTGGCGGGTGCCAGCGCCCCAACACGTGTGCCGACAGTGCCAGCGGAGATGGACGCGTCTGCCCGCTCCGCCTTCGCCGTTGGCTCAGGGTTAAACGAGTCAATGTTTCCCCCGCGCGAGGCATCAACATGGCGGACCATCCCCGCGGCCTCGTTTACGACTCTCGCGCCGGTCGGTACAGTAGCTCGCCGATTGCCGGGCGGTTCGAGGCCCGCGTTTCCCCTGTCGACGACGTCACACTCAGGAGCACCCCCATGACTCAGCGTCCGCATCGCCGCGACTTTTTGAAAACGTCCACCGCCGTTCTGGCCGGTGCCACTTTCCCCTATTGGTTCACCGCCGAGAGCAATCGCGCGCTGGGCTTTCAAACCGTGAACAGTCGTCCCGTGCTGGGCTGCATCGGGACCGGAGACCGCTGGCACCAGGTGGTCGGCGGCGCGCTGAACCACTCCGATGGCGTGGCTGTCTGCGATGTCGATCGTCTGCACATGGAGCAGGGTCGTGACAAGGTCAAAGAGGCCCAATCGAAGAAGGGGAAGGACGCGACCGTCGAGATGTACGAGGACTACCGCAAGCTGCTCGATCGCAAGGACATTGACGTGGTGACGATCGTCACCTGCGACCATTGGCACAGCAAGATCGCCATCGAAGCGATGCGGGCTGGCAAGGATGTCTACTGCGAGAAGCCGCTGACCCTCACGATCAACGAGGGCAAGCAGATTCGCAAAGTGCTCCAGGAAACCAAGCGAGTTTTCCAAGTCGGCACTCAGCAGCGCAGCGAAATGGGCCTGCTGTTCCTAAAGGCCGTGGCGATGGTCAAGGACGGACGCATTGGCAAGGTGCAAAAGGTGATCTGCGACATCGGCGGTGCTCCCGGCGCGAGCGACATCCCTGAAGCCCCCATTCCCGCGGAACTCAATTGGGACATGTGGCTCGGCCAAGCACCGATGGTCAAGTACCGCAGCAAAGGTTCGGGCGGCAAGTATCCTCACGCGCGCACGCACTACGAATTCCGCTGGTGGTACGAGTACTCCGGCGGCAAGATGACCGACTGGGGTGCGCACCATGTCGACATCGCCAGTTGGGCGCTCGGCATTGATGAGTCCGGCCCGCTGTCAGTCGAAGGGAC
>JANMLE010001073.1:0-2085 GCA_031372385.1 Planctomycetota bacterium
GCGAATGCCGCCAGACCCACGAAGGAACGTTCGGAGTCGACTATCAACCAATCCTCCCCGGCTTCCGCCGCGCAACCACTCTGGGCTGGTGGCATGGTCGACGCCTGCAGGGCGGGCCGGGCCAGTACGAACCAAACGCCCCGGTCACTCCCTTTGCCAACCGTCCCGCGCGGTGATTAGCCTGGTAGCGTGCGAAGCGGATCATTCTGCGGATCATCCTAAGTGGACCCGCAGAGGAAAGTAGGCGGTAGCTGAACTCGCAAGAGTTCAGATTTCTCGGGATCTCACTGAATTCTTGCGAATTCAGCTACATAGCGATCACTGCGGGTCCACTTAGCTCGACCCTGCCCGACCGCCTCAACCGCCCCGATCCCTCTGCTCCACGACGACAAAGTCGTCCCCGAAATGCTGGCGTGGCCATGAATCGCCTCGGCAGGTTTGTTAGCTTGCATGGCCTTGTGCGTGGTGTCGCGCCGCGCTTCATTTGTGAGGGCGCGTTCGCGGTTATTTCTGGGGAGGCAAACTGATGTCAACGCCGGCGGATTGCAACTTGTTGTTGGGCGTGCTGGCGTTGCAGTTGGATTTTGTCACGCGTGAGCAGTTGGTCGCGGTCGTCACGGGTTGGCTGCGCGAAAAGGAGACTCCGCTGGGACAACTATTGGAGCGGCAGCAGGTCTTGACGGCGGCGAGACGACAGTTGCTCGAAGCGCTGGTTGTCGAGCACCTGCGACAGCATGGCGGCGACATGGAGCAGAGCTTGGCCACGCTCAGTTCGCTGGGTCCGGTGCGGGACGAACTGCAACGGCTGGGTGACGCGGAATTGTCGATGTCACTCGCTCGCGTCGCCGGGGGAGCGGCCGCAGCACTCGGTGACGCGGCCCTCAGCGATCTGCCCGCCGCATCGAGTGTCTCGAACCCGGGGCCGAGAACAGAGACCGCTTCGGCAGACAGTACACCGCCCCGGTTGCGGTTTCGGATCTTGCGGCCTCACGCGGAAGGGGGACTTGGTCGCGTCCTGGTGGCGCATGATGAAGAACTGCACCGTGAAGTCGCGCTCAAGGAGATCAAGCCACAGTTTGCGATGGACGCGGAGAGTCGCAACCGCTTCACGTTGGAGGCCGAGGTCACCGGGGGACTGGAACACCCCGGCATCGTTCCCGTGTATGGATTGGGTCAGTACAGCGACGGCCGTCCGTACTACGCGATGCGGTTCATTCGGGGCGACAGTTTGAAGGAGGCGATCGAGCAGTTTCATGCCATGCCCCGCCCGAAGATCGTTTCGCTGGAGACAGCGCCGACCAACGCGTCCCTGCCGACTTTGATTGCGGCTGAGCCGAAAAACGCTGCGGCCTCATCGACGGAACCAGCCCCGCGTTTGGTCTCCAGCGAGACCTTCGCGGCGGTCGAGTTTCGCAAGCTGCTGGGGCGGTTCATCGACGTTTGCCAGGCGATCGAATACGCGCACAGTCGCGGGGTACTGCATCGCGATTTGAAGCCGGGCAACATCATGCTCGGCAAGTATGGTGAGACACTGGTTGTGGACTGGGGCCTGGCCAAAGTGGCGGGCAAGGACGACCGCTTTGCCAACGTCGATGAGGCGACGTTGGTCCCGTCATCAGGCAGCAGCATCGAGCAGACGGCCGATGGTTCAGTGATTGGCACGCCCGCCTACATGAGTCCCGAACAGGCGGCCGGACGACTGGAGCAACTCGGCCCGGCCACCGATGTCTACAGTTTGGGCGCGACGCTGTACCACGTCCTCACGGGCCGTTCGCCGTTCTCGAAGCTGCCGCTGTCGGAGTTGTTGGCTCGCGTCCAACGAGGCGACTTTCCGCGTCCACGCGAACTCAACTCGTCCATTCCCAAATCACTCGAAGCGATCTGCCTGAAGGCAATGGCCTTGCAACCCGAGCACCGTTACGAGTCCGCAGCGGCAATCGCCGAAGACATCGAACACTGGCTGGCTGACGAGCCGGTGAACGCTCATCGTGAGGACGCACTGGCTCAAGGTTCTCGTTGGTTCCGCAAGCACCGTGCTTGGACCATGTCCGGAGCCGCGGCGCTCGCGATCGTGGCCATTGTCGC
>JANMLE010001112.1:0-3788 GCA_031372385.1 Planctomycetota bacterium
CCGCCGACATACGACTGCGCGACGCTGCGCGCATGCACATCGACCGCGGAGGCTCCCGCCTGTTCCGCCAGGCGTGCGACTTCGACCGCCGTTTCGTGCTCGCCGTCCGGGCCGGAGCGGATCTTGAGTGTCACGGGGATGTCGACGGCCCGGACCACCGCTTCGACCAGCCGCGCGATGGCCGCCGGATCGGCCATCAACGCGCCCCCTTCACCCCGCCCGATCAGCCGGCGAATCGGACATTCGAAGTTCAGATCGACGATGGAAAACCCCTGCTCGGCCACCACCTTCGCCGCGTCGGCCATGATCCGCGGATCGTTCCCGCTGATCTGACCGACCGACGGCTTTTCGGCGGGGGACGTGTGCAGCAGCTTGATCGCGCGCCGGTCGCGCTTCGCCACATCACAGGCATCGACACGCTCACCGCAGACCAGACTGGCTCCGAGTTGTTTGCAAACCAGCCGGAACGGAAAGTTCGTGTGCTCCTCCATCGGAGCCAGCGTGATCGGATGGGCGACTGCGACGGAGCCAATGCGCATGAAGAAATCCGGGAATTGAAAAGTGCAAATTGATAATTGCAAAGTGCAAATTGGTAAGAGAAGTAGGTCGCCGCAGGTCGCTGTCCTTCAGTTTTCATTTTGCAATTTGCACTTATCAATTTGCACTTTGCAATCCCTCCTCCCTCAGCCACGCCCTTTGCGCCGTGCTCGCCCATCCAAAAACGCGCCCAGTGCCTTGTCGTACGGTTCGTCAGTCCGCAGCTTCAGGTAGTCCACGCCGGCATTGCCGCATTGCCTCGCCAGTTCTTCGCAGAACAGGCGGTATTTGTCGAGGTACTGTTTGCGGAGCCGGTGCGGATCGGCCAGGACGTGGTGGCCGGCGCGTTCGAGGTTGCGGAACTGAGTCGGATGGTGGAAGGGAAAGTCCTCCTCTTCCGGCGCGACGACCTGGAACAGGACGACTTCGTGACGGGCGGCTCGGAACAGTTTCAGCGCCGCGGCCAGCGGTTCGATCCGGTCGAAGCAATCGCTGATCATGAAGATCAGACTGCGTCGTTTGAGCGTGGGCAGGATCTGCGGGAAGACTTCCGACAACTGAGTCTCTTTTCCGGGCTGGCGTGCCTCCAGCAGACTGATGATCTGCTGGAACGTCTGACGGTTCGACGACGGCTCCCAGCGATCGGCGATCTTCGTGTCGAACGTGATCAGTCCCGTGGCGTCCCGCTGGGCGAGCAACAAATACGCGAGGGCCGCCGCCAGTTGACGGGCGTAGTTGAACTTGGAGATCGTCGCGCCGTGGTAGGCCATGCTGCCCGAGCAATCGACGATCAGATACGACCGCAGATTCGTTTCCTCTTCGTATTCCTTGATGTAGTAGTGGCCGGTCTTGCCATAGGCCCGCCAATCGATGTGCTTGATCTCGTCGCCGGGGTAGTACTGCCGGTGCTCGACGAACTCGACCGACGACCCTTTGAAGGGACTCTTGTGCTGCCCGATCATGTAGCCTTCGACCAGCAACTTCGCCACGACCTCCAGCCCGCCAAATTTGGCGAGCGTCGACGGATCAGCAAGAGATTTGGCGGGGCGCGGAGCCACGGGAGACCAGCCAGCGGGAGGATGATTGGAACCACCACCAAGGTAGCCAGCGCGCTCCGCCAGATGAAGCAAGTGGCGAAAGATACCGCCCTGAAGTCCCGCCTGATCGGCCCCGCGCGACGGCACTTGGGTAGAGCCGCTTGCCGCGATCACGTTTCCTGACGCGGAACGACAAGGGCGACCTTGCTTGTCCCGACTTGGCTGGCGTGCGGCAAGCGTCGCAGCTAACTTGATTGAGTGGTCGGCGCACGTTTGCGTTCGACTCGTACGTTCAGAAACTTCGGTATCGGACAGATGAAAACGAAGTTGAAGGAGACTGCGATGTCCACAGTCATCGACATTGGCTCGTTGATCACTGCCACCGACGATGTGCGTGGCGGTCGGCCGAGGATCGTGGGGACCGGTGTGACCGTGCAACGAGTCGTCCGCTGGTACCGTCTCGGATTGACTCCCGAAGAGATTGCCGATCGCATTGGCCACTTGAGCCTGGCTCAGGTGTACGCGGCGTTGTCGTACTACCATGCCAACCGGCAACAGGCCGACGCCGAGATCGCCGCCGATGACCGCGAAGCCGAACGCGCCGAACTGGAGTCCTCAACGGGTCCGAACACGTGACGGTCGGACTCTACGTCGACGAAGATTCGATGGACCGTTCGCTGGTGACGGCTCTGCGTGTACGCGGAGCGGACGTGTTGACCGCGTTTGAAGCTGGCATGATCGAACGCGACGACATCGATCATCTCCGGTACTCAACCGGGCAACAACGAGTCTTGTTGACGTGCAATGTCGGTGACTTCTGCCGACTGCACGCCGAGTTCATTGGTTCTCAACAGACACATGCGGGCATCATCTGCCTGCAACAGCAGACCGCCTCCATCGGCGACACCTTGCGACGACTGCTGCGGCTGTTGAACACGCGGTCGTCCGAGGACATGACAAACCGGCTGGAGTTTCTGGCCAACTGGCCGACCGATTGAATTGGGCCGGGTGGCGGGGGTCGTGTCTTCGAGCCCCCAGCATTTGCAACATCAGACCTCTGGGGGCAGTAGAAGACGCCCGACCCCAGCCCGCCCGTCATCCTCGTGGGCTTCACATCACTCTGCTTCCGTCAACGAGGGCCAAAGCTGAAGCAGTTCGTGGACCGTCTTTTGACTCCTCACCAGCCGTGGACTTGTCAACTTCCGTAGTAGTGGAGCCGCATCTTTGATCCTCTCCTTCACGTCTCGCAGGTTCTTCCTGCGAACCTTGGGGCACTGAAGGAACACCATCATTCGATCTTCCCCCGTTGCCCTATAACGGCGAATCAGGACGACTCGTGCTGCTGGTGAGAGCATGATTCTCTTGGGGGATTCCTTGATAGCCTGAAGAACGAGTTCTCCTACACGGAGTGGGCGACGAAACCCACTTCCCGGCCAGAGATAGCAATCCATCTGAAATCGCTCCTGGTCCTTCAGCTTCTTCCTTGCCATCTGCTCGTTCTTCTCGAAAACATCGTCATCCTCGACTTCCCAATCCGAGTGTTCCAGTGGCACGAGCCAAAACGGCGGATGACTTGGTGTTGCAGTCCTCACACCGCCAGTGAATTTAGGCGGCTTGTAGATTTTCACAAGTCGCCGGGCGTAGTCGAGATCAACGTGTTCTCCCCGGAGTGAGTCCACGAACTCTTTGCACGAGCGAACAACGTCCGGGTCCGTTGTTTCAACCCCCGCCTCGATCAACGACTGTTCCGAGTTCCGGGATACGTTCATGGAGCCGATGATTGCACGCCGACCGAATGCGAAGACTTTGGCGTGTAGGTTGGAGCAAGAGTGGACCTCAACCCCTTCACGAATAAGCTTGATGATTTCTTGAGGGCACGACTGACCACTGCGCACCGCCGACTTGCTCAAATCCACAACGAGGACACTACCCAACTTCAAGGGAAGCAATCGACTCGCCCCTTGGCCAAAATAGGCAACAGCAACTTTCGCCGAACTCGACTTCCGGGCGAGGGCGGTAATTCGTTTCCAACTGTCGTCTGTGAGGAGACTCATTGTGAAACCATCTGGCTGAAGATTTCTGTTGCTTGTTGCAATGTCTTGTAACTCTTTCGATCGGCAATGTGACGACTGCCGATCATTCAATCAGGCACATCTCACACGTGGTCTTCTTTTCGAATCAGATCTGGGCCGTCACCGAGGATCTTTTCGTACC
>JANMLE010001140.1:0-21695 GCA_031372385.1 Planctomycetota bacterium
GGTTCGATGTGCAGCGTGTGCGCCAGTTCATCGACGCGCTGCCGCACGACCTGCTCGCCGAGGCGGCGGACACGCAGCGCGAAGGCGAGATGCTCGCGCACGGTCATCGTCGGAAAGAGCGCCAGATCCTGCGGGACGTAGCCGACGTTGCGATCGGCCGGCTTGAGTCGCGTCGCGTCCTGCCCGCACAACATGACGCGGCCGGCCGTCACCGGGCGCAATCCGCAGATCGCCTCCAGGATGGTGGTCTTGCCCTGACCCGTGCGTCCCATCAGAACGGCGTACGTTCCCGCCGGGATCGACAGGTTGAGGCCGGTCAGCGTGAACGGACCGGAGCGAATGGTCAGGTTTTCGAGTTCGATCATCAGTTCACCTTCGCGCCGAGCAGCCGCACCACGCCGAGCACCGCCATCGACGCCATCACCATGATCAGCGACACGGCGACGGCGGCTTCGAGTTGCCCGACACTCAGCTCCAGAAACACCGTCGTCGACAGCACCTCGGTGCGCATCCGTGTCGCGCCGGCAAACACCAGGATCGGCCCGAACTCCCCCAGCGACCGTGCCCAGGCGATCGTGAGCGCCGCGATCATGCCACGCCCGGCCTGCGGCAGTACGACCTGAAGAAACGCCTGACTGCGGCGGCAGCCGAGCGACAGCGCGACCTGCTCGGGCCGCGCGTCGATCTGGTCGAACGTGACGCGCATCGTTTGCACGGCGAAGGCACAGGCGACCGCGAACTGCGCGAGGACGACCGCGGACTCGGCGTACGTCACGTGCAGTGCCGGCAGACCGAGAGCCCGCGTTGCTTGTTGGATCGTCCGTTCAAGGTTCGTGCCGCCGACCGGCAAATGAAACAGGATCAGCAGGCTCAGTCCGATCACCAGCGGCGGCAGCACCACCGGGATGTCGATGGCCGTCTCGACCAGCCACCGCCCGCGAAACGAAAACCGGGAGAGCAGATAGGCCAGCGGCGTCGCGATCCAAATCGACATCAGGGCCGAGATGGTACAGGTGATCAGCGTGAGCCGGATCGCGTACTGAATCTCCGGCTTGCCGAGCGCCGCCATGAAGTGCGCGGGCGAAGTGAACGCGATGTCGGCCACGAGCAGCGCGGCGATCAGCAGCACATAGCTGCCCCCCAAGCCCCCCATGATCAGAAAGAACGGGACATCGGAGCCGGCGCGGTGGGACGGCGTCGGCGCGTCGGGGCGGGGCGATTCGGCCGCGGGATCGTTCATGGTCCCGCCGCCCCCTTGCCGATCCATTGGAAGCCCTCGCTCGTGAACCGCTCCTGCGAATCGTGGCCGCGAATCGCCTGCCGCAGTCGTTCGCTGAGATGCCGGTTGGCGGTCTCCTTCGCGACGCCGAACGGCTGCGTGGCGACCGAGCACATGAGTCCCCGGATGCGGACCGCGTCGAGGAACTCGCCCGATCCGGCCGCGTTGCTCAGGTAGGCGACGACCGCGTCGAGCGAGTCGGAACGCATCTGATTCACCAGCATGTCGCCGGTGGGAGTTTGCACGGCGACGTTTTTCATGACGGCGGTTTGCACGCCCCCTTCGACGAACGTGCGCTGCGTGAGCCAACCCATCGCGCATTGCTTTTCGTGCCCGATCCCCACGCGCAGACCCGGCCGCGCGAGGTCTTTCAGCGAGCTGATGCCGAGTGGGTTCCCCTTCTTGACGAGGATGACCAGTTCATTCTGCGAAACGTCCTGCTGGTCGGGGAACAACTCGCTCACCTGCTTCATGAACTCGACGTCACACGCGAAGTAGGCGTCGGGAACCTGGCCGGCCTTCATCTGGGCGACGAGAATGCCGCAGCCGTTATAGACGCGGATCACGCGCACCCCCTCGCGCTCCTCAAAGGCCGAGATGGTCTGTTCGATCGCCGGTCGCAACATCGAACCCGCGTAGAGCGTGATCTCGGGTTGCTCGCTCCACACGTCCCCGTCCACTGGTTGGAAGCCAAACTCCCGGTAACGCACCAGGCCCCTGTCACGCGCCGCGAGATAGCGCGCCAGATGCAGGGCCTGCCGCGGGCGCGCACTCGACTTCAACACCCCGACCGCGACGTTCGCCCGGATCGGCGCGAGTTCCGGCAGCTCGACCGCTTCCAGCGCCGGATAGTCGCGCAGGACGACATCGAAGACGATCCCCGCATCCACGGCACCGACTTTGACATCGTTGGCAACTTCGGTCACGGTCGTCTTGTAGACGGTCGTCGCCTGGTGCAGCGCGTCCCATTGTCCGCTGGCGGTCAGCGCGTCACGTGTGAGTTTGCCAATCGCGGCTCCTTCGAAGTTCCCTTGCGCCACTCGAAGTCCGGGTTGAAGCAGATCGTTCAGCCGCGCGATCTGTTTCGGGTTCCCCTTGGACACCACCACGACCGCGTGCATTTGAGCCAGCGGGATTTCTTCGGCGACCAGATTGCGACCGCGCGCCGCGTCGAGATAGCTGCTGTCCGCCGGCAGATAGAGGTCGCCGACGCCCGACACTTCGGCCGAGGCGAGCAACGTTTGGGAGGGACCGTAATGGATGTGCAGCGGCGTCTTGTAGACCAGCTCATAGTCGGCGCGGATCGCCTCCATCACGCTCTTGTTGCTGGCGGCACAATAGACCACGAGCGGCTCATGCCCGGCGCGGGCGGGATTGGAATCCGCTGACGGTCGGTACAGCAGACTTGCCACCAGCGCGGCCAGCAGCGCCAGGGACGCCAACATCGCCATCATCCAGCGGGTCATCGTTCCGCGACGATCCGACCGGCGGGACGAGCGACTTCGGGTGGCGGCGTGGAATGCAAACATGACCAAACCAGGTGGGAAGTTGGCGTGAATCCGGGCTGGGAGGGTTCACGGCCGGTGAACGATGTCTCACGTTCCAAAGACCGCGGGCAACGAGCGGATTTGGAAATTGTCGGACGGCGTGGGAGCGGGAGTGGGGGGGCTCTGAATTCCCATAAAGCATGGTGAAAAGTGGCTGTTTCGTCGTGCTTTTCCGGGGATGATTGACGGCGGGATGGAGAATACCGGGCGCTGAAAGCCGCGACAAGTGCGGTGGAACGTCGAACGCAGGCAGGCGGTGACCCCAGTTTGCGAAACTTGACTCAAGGAGTCATGTCCGAACGCGACGGACTCCACCGACGGCTCCGCCTCAGACCAGCGTCGCCATCATCGGTCCGGTTGATGAGCCGATTCCAAGCGGGCACCTGCTTCCACAAGGCTCGTTCGCGGAACTGTCTGGACCGGGGACATGGGTGACGGGTGTTCGGTTGGAAGATTGTGCGGCAATGACTTGTCGGATGGCGTATACTTCCGGGATCGTCCTGTCTTCGCATCGAGTCCCTCCGTGCCCCTCCGGCAGATCGACCCACCCGCAGACCACTGGTGACAAGTCCTCCAAGTCGCAATTATTTTTGCCCGACCCAGGCGAAAGCCGGGATCACAATCCAGAATGTCGGTTTGCGGGTCGAAACGACTCCGGTGCGCCGGATCGAACCGCTGACTCAACAACACAAAGTGTCTCCACATGACAATCCGTTCCTGGCTGAACGCAGTTTCCCGACGATTGGCGACCCGCACCGTTCCGTGCCGTCCGGGCCGGCGCAGCATGAACGGCTTTGCCGTGTCGGCGATGGTGGAAACGCTGGAACGCCGACTGCTGCTTTCGGCAACGATCGAGGTGGAAGGGAACGATGCGTTCGCAACCGCCAATGTCGTGACAGTTCCCACAGTCGACATTCTGGCCGCGACGGCCGGTGACTGGCTGACGATCAGCGGTTCCATCGGCTCTGCGTCAGACGTGGATTACTTCCAATTCACTCTCAGCCAGGCGGCGGGCGTCTTCTTCGATCTGGACGCGCACGACACTGGGCTGAGCAGCCTCAATGGGATGTTGGATGTTTTCACCAGTGGCCAAACCGCGGTTTCAGGCGGCAGCAACGATAATGGCTTCGACTTCCGCGGGTTCGCGGTGCCGGACACGGGGGTGGGAAGCGCGACCGCTGCCGGGTTTCAAGACGCGGCCGTCTATCTGGATCTCGCGGCCGGAACATACTTCGTTCGGGTTGATAATTCGACGGCGGCCACGAGTTCCACCGGCGCGTATCAATTGCGTCTGTTGAAGGACACGGTCTATGCCAGTTCCGTCCCCGTGCTCAACAGCAACCCCGGCGCGTCGGACACGCTGTATCTGGATTTCAACGGGCACTCCGCCACGGACGATTGGGGAACGTATGCGGCAGCCGCGTACGATCTGGACGGGAAATCAACGACGTTTTCTCCGGGTGAGCGGCTCGCGATCCGCAACGTCGTGAACACCACGGGGGAAGACTACAGTCCCTTCAACCTCAACGTGACCACCGTCGTTCCCGGTTCCTTTGCTCACGGCGTCGCGTTCCGCCAGGTCATCACCAACAGTTCTCCGACGGTTGTCGGAACGGGAAGCACCGCGACAGGTGTGGCCAACTTGTCGTCGTACGCGAGCACCACCCATGGCGTCAACATCGCGTTCACATTTGCCTCGAACTTCGGCTCATTCGGCACCGGACTCAACGGCTCGATCATGGCTGCCGCCGTGGGAATCGGTAACACCTCTTCGCACGAATTCGGCCACGCACTCGGTTTGAGTCACTTCAGCCAGTCATCCGCACCCGCGGTGTATCCGAATGCCATCATGGCGACTTCCAGCTCGGCGCTGCATCGCGAGCTGTGGGCGGTCGGCACCAACGTCAACAATGCGACGCAGGACGACATGGCCATCATCGGCGCAGCTTCCAACACGATCGGATATCGGACTGACGATCACGGCAACACGCGCACCGCCGCGACCGTGCTGACTCCCAGCGGCAACTCGTATTCCGGCGCGGGAATCATCGGCAACCTCACCGTTCCGGACCGCGACTATTTCAAGTTCACCGGATCAGGAAGCAAGCAGATCACGGTCAACGTCGACGAATACGTCAACGACTTGGATGTGGAACTGCGGTTGTACAATGCCAGCGGCACGTTGCTGGCCACCAGCGATTCCAGCACGTCCTTCGATGCGACGATCACACAGACGCTGACGGCCGGCGACTATTACGTGGAAGTTCGCAGCGATAGCGAAACGGGTGCGATCCGCGAGTCGGGTCGGTACACGGTCAGTATTTCAACCGTGGACATCGTGGCACCGGTGCTGGCGGTATCGAGCGCGATCACCTACACCGAGAACAATTCGGCGACGGCGATCGATGCGGGGATCATGGTCTCGGATGCGGACTCCGCGACGCTGGCCAGCGGGAAGGTGACGATCACCAACTTCGTGGCGGGGCAGGACGTGCTGTCGTTCACCAACGACGGCCTGACGATGGGCAACATCGCGGTCACCACCAACGCCGGTGGAGTGTTGACGCTGACTTCGGCCGGTGCCACGGCGACGACGGCCCAGTGGCAGGCGGCGCTGCGGGGGGTGAAGTACGCCAACACGAGTGACAACCCGAATACGACCCGGCGGTCGGTCGACTTCTTCGTGACGGACGGGACCAATCCCGGCAACACGCTGACCAGCACGATCAACATCACCGCGGCGAATGACGCCCCCCTGCTGGCGAGCATTGAAACCACGCAGTTGCCGTATGCTCCCAACGGTGCCGCCAAGGCCATTACGGCCACGTTGCAACTGACCGATCCCGACACTGCCAGCCTGGCCTCGGCCACGATCCAGATCACGGGGGGTTATCAGAATGGCGACGTGCTCGCATTCACCAACACCGCACAAATCAGAGGGATCTTCAATTCCGGCGACGGCAAGCTGACGCTGACCGGCGCGGACACGGTGGCGAATTACCAGGCCGCGCTGCGGTCGGTAAAGTATGTCAGTACCAATCAGAGCCCCGCGGCGCGGACCGTCAGTTTCCAAGTCTCTGATGGCACAGGTTCCAGCAACATCGCGACCCGCACTATCGGCGGTTATGCGCAACTGACCGGCACCACGCTCAACGTGTACGGGACGCCGGTCGGCGACGCGATCACATTCACGGAAACAGCCAGCCTGACGGTCGTCGTCAACGGCGTTTCCACGCAGTTCACACCGGCGCAGGTGACGGCGGTCAACATCTTCGGTTTCGCCGGCAATGACACGATCACCGTCAACAGCCTGGCATCGGGGACCACGCTTTCGGCCGACGGCGGTGATGACAACGACACGCTGACGGTGAACGGCAGCGTGACGGTCGGCACGACACTGCTCGGTGGCAACGGGAACGACACGCTGCGCGGCGGGGGAGGCAACGACAGTCTGGATGGCGGGGGAGGCAACGACAGTCTGGATGGCGGCGCGGGAAACGACACCTACATGTTCAACACGAACACACAACTCAACTCCGACAGCATCACCGACAGCGCGGGGACCGACCTGTTGTCTTTCGTCGGCAGCACCACTTCGGTGGCCGTGAACCTGGGTTTGACGACGGCTCAGACGGTCAACGCCAACCTGACGCTGACGCTCGCCTCGGCGACCTCGATGGAGAACATGACCGGCGGTTCGGGGAACGACACGCTGACCGGGAATACGCTGGCCAACAGCCTGACCGGTGGCGGCGGCAATGACGCGCTGACCGGCGGCGCGGGGAACGACACCTACTCGTTCGATACCGATCTCGTACTGGGGAGCGACACGATCAACGAGTCGGGTGGCGGAATCGACACCCTCGATTTCAGTCCGACGACCACACGCACTGTGGCTGTCAACCTGTCGACCGCTGCGGCGCAAGTGGTGAACGCGGGACTGACACTGACCCTTTCATCAGCCACGACACTGGAGCACGTGAAGGGCGGCGCGTTCTCCAACGTGCTGACCGGCAATACCCTGGCCAACACGCTGACGGGCGGGGCGGGGAGCGACACGCTGACGGGCGGGGCGGGCAACGACAGCCTGGACGGCGGCGCGGGAGATGACACGTACGCATTCGTCACTAACACGCAGCTTGACTCGGACACAGTCGCGGACAGCGCGGGGCTCGACCGGCTCTATTTCGTCGGCAGCACAAACAACGTGGCCGTGAGTTTGGGCCTGACGACACAGCAGACGGTCAACGCCAATCTGAAGCTGACACTGCTTTCGGCGACCGCGCTGGAGAACATCTACGGCGGCTCGGGGAACGACACGCTGACCGGCAACACGTTCAACAACTCCCTGGTGGGCGGGGACGGCAACGACATTCTCTCGGGTGGCATCGGCAACGACGCGCTGTACGGGCAGGGGGGCGACGACAGCTTGGACGGCGGCACACAGGATGACCGGTATTTGTTCCTCACGACCACGCAACTCGGCGCGGACACGGTCGCCGATGGCGGCGGGACTGACGAGTTGTATTTCGTCGGCAGCACGAATGGCGTGGCGGTGAATCTGGGCCTGACAACACAGCAGACAGTCGCCCAGGACGGCATCGGCAACGCGAACCTGAAGCTGACGCTCGCCTCGGCGACCGCACTGGAAAACGTCACCGGCGGCTCGGGGAATGACCTGTTGATCGGCAACTCGCTCAACAACGTGCTGTTGGGGAACGACGGCAATGATGTCCTGACAGGCGGAGCCGGCAACGATGCGCTGGCGGGCGGGAACGGGAAGAACATCCAGATCGGCGGCAACGGCGTCGACGCGTTGACGGGCGGGTCGTCCGAAGACCTGTTGCTCGGGGCGCGCTACACCGGTGAAGCGGACACCGCTTCACTCACCGCATTGCTCGCCGAATGGATCTCGGCCAGCAGTTTCGACAACCGCGTGGCGCATCTCTTGGGAACGCTCGCGGGAGGCGCGAACGTCGGCTTCACGCTGACGTCGGCCACGGTGAAGGAGGACGGCGTCAAGGACACATTAACGGGCGGCAGCGGCAAGGACTGGTATCTGCGGAACAGTCTGGGAGCGGTGGTGGCCAACCGCGATACGGTCAACGACGCCGACGTATCCCCGTTTGACAGCGTCTTCACCGAAATCGATACCTGGCTGTAAGAGCCAAACCGCCAGCTTGCGGTCGGCACATCAACAAATGTCGTCTTTCGCTCTGCGATCGGACGTTCTTTCGCGGAGCGAAAGGCGACTATCGCGGCGTCCCCGCATCGCTGCGGCGCATCGAACGGGTGAAGGACGCGAATCGCTCCGCGCGATGCCATCGCCTCCCATTCGCGGTACAGACCACACGCCTCGCCGACTTTTGTGAATGCGTGCGGTGTGGACAGTTTTCGTCTGCGGCGGTCTTGCCGAGCAGGCCGAACAATTGCAGTATTTCACCCACACTCCGCAGATCACCCGCGTAGTGATCGCGATAGATTGCGGGGCCGTGACGCCTCGCCCGTCTTTGACGACGGACCGAATCTTCCTCATGTCCCAAGGGCCGCCACATGATCCGCAAGTTTGCCTGGTTGAATTGGATTCGGTCGTGTTTTTCCAATGGTAGCGGTCGTAAGACTTCGCGGGTTCGGTCGCGCCGCTTGATGGCACGCGACCACCGGCCGGCGATCATTCAACGGGGGATGGTCGAGCGGCTGGAAGACCGGACGTTGTTGTCGGTCACGCCGCTGGGGACGAGCGATTCGCAATACGCCATCTCCAACACGCTGTCGAACTTCACCGTGAATGCGGGGACGGACCGCGTGCTGATCGTGGTGGCGTCGGATACCAACTCGACGGACGTCACCAACGTGACTTTCAACGGCCAGGCGATGACTCAGGGGGTCGCCGTCACCGACGGTAGCATCGCCTGTGATGAGATCTGGTATCTGGCGTTGGGGACCAGTGCTTCTTCGACAACGGGGAACATCGTGATCACTTCGTCAGACACGACGTCTCAACGGTTCATCACGGCGGCGGCGTATTCCGGAGTGGATCAGACCAAGCCGGTGGATGCCGGGCCGAAGTCCGGCAATCCATCTGGAGCAGGACTGGGATCGAGCCTGGATGTTCCCAGCCAAACCGGTGATCTCGTCATGGATGTCTTCGACACCTACAAGTTCTCCTCCGCCGCGGCGGTCACGACGGGCCCGAGTCAGACAGTCCTCAGTAGTGGGTCCGGTGCGGACGCAGCTGGGGGCTTTGCCCACTACGTCACCAGTACGGAAGCCGGCGCGCCGACGGTGCAGATGAGCTATTCGAGTTCAGATGCCGAGGCCGTACTGCACGCCTCGATCAACATCAACGCGGCTCCCGTTGTGGAGACCCTGAGTTTTGGCTCGGCCATCAACACCGCTGTTGGCGCATTGCCGACCTGGGTCTCGGTGGCGGACTTCAATGGAGACGGCAAGGCGGACGTGGCTGTCCCCTTGAATGGGGCAGGGTCAAGCAACAACGTCAAAGTGCTTCTCGGCAACGGAGCGGGGGGCTTCTCATCCACCACGACGCTGAGCGCCGGGACTGATTCCATTGCCACGGGTACGGGAGACCTGAACGGTGACGGCAAGGTCGATCTCATTGTGGCGAATTTGAATTCGAATAACTTGAGCGTGTTCCTGGGGAATGGCGCGGGAGGATTCGCAGCGGTCAACAACTTTACGACCGGCGCCGGCCCCAATTATGTTCGAGTGGCGGACATCAACAAGGACGGCAAGCCGGATCTGTTGTCGGCCAATTCCTCGACGAACACGGTGAGCGTCCTGCTGGGAACGGGGACCGGCTCATTTGGTGTAAAGACGGACTTCACCGTCGGGGCCGCCAGCAGCAGCCCCTTTGCTGTCGCGACGCCAGACCTGAACGGCGACGGCTTTCTCGATCTGGTGGCAGTCAATTCGGCCACAAACAATATCGGTGTTCGACTCGGCGATGGCACGGGTAGCTTTGGGGCGCTAACCAACGTCGCGACCGGTGCCGCCGGTCCCGCTGACCTACAAGCGCGGGACGTCAATGGTGATGGCAAGATCGATATCGTCACGGCCAATAACGGTTCGAACTTCGTGAGCGTGCTGATCGGCAACGGCTCGGGAGGCTTTGCCGCGGCGACAACCATTGCGACGGATGCGGCTAATGGTGGACCCTATTCCGTGGTTTTGGATGACTTCAATGGCGACGGCAAGGATGATCTCGCTGCCGCTAATTTCAATACTGGAAACCTGGCCGTTCTCCTGGGGAATGGTGCCGGCACCTTTGCGCCGCGGACCAACTTTACCGCCGGAACCGGGCCAATATCGGTCTACACCGGAGATTTCAACGGCGACGGCAAGGCGGATCTTGTCACCGTAAATTACACGTCGGGCACCGTAAGTGTGCTGCTGAATACGTCGGCACCGGCTGCGAATTCTCCACCCGTGCTGGCGACAGCGGGTGCGATCACGTACACGGAGAACGCTGCGGCGACGGTGATCGACTCGGGGATCACGGTGAATGACGCGGACAACGCGACGCTGGCGAGTGCGACGGTGACGCTGACGACGTTCGTCGCGGGTCAGGACGTGCTGTCGTTCACGAATGTGGCGGGCATGGGGAACATCGCCGCGACCGGCAACGTCGGCGGCGTGTTGACGCTGACGTCGGCCGGCGCTTCGGCGACGAAGGCCGAGTGGCAGGCGGCATTGCGGGCGGTGAAGTACTCCAACAGCAGCGACAACCCGACCACGACGCAGCGGTCGGTCGCCTTCGTGGTCAACGACGGGACCGATCCGAGCAACACGTTGACCAGCACGATCAACATCACCGCCACAAACGATGCCCCGGTTTTGGCGACGTCTGGAGCGATCACGTACACGGAGAACGATGCGGCGACGGGGATCGACGCGGGGATCACGGTGAATGACGCGGACAATGCGATGCTGGCCAGCGCGACGGTGACGTTGACGACGTTCGTCGCGGGTCAGGACGTGCTGTCGTTCACGAATGTGGCGGGCATGGGGAACATCGCCGAGACCGGCAATGCGGGTGGCGTGTTGACGCTGACGTCGGCCGGTGCCTCGGCCACGACGGCCGAGTGGCAGGCGGCGCTGCGGGCGGTGAAGTACTCCAACAGCAGCGACAACCCGACGACGACACAGCGGTCGGTCGCCTTCGTGGTCAACGACGGGACCGATCCGAGCAACACGCTGACCAGCACGATCGACATCACCGCGGTGAACGACGCGCCGGTGCTGGCGGCCATCGAGACGACGGCGTTGCCGTATGCGCCGGGGGCGGCCGCCACGGCGATCACGTCGACGTTGACGGTGGCGGATGTGGACAGCGCGAACCTCTCCGGGGCGACGGTGACGATCAGTGCGGGGTTCCAGGCCGGCGACGTGCTGGCGTTCAGCAACGCCAACGGCATCAGCGGGGCTTGGAATGGCACGGGGACGTTGACGCTCAGCGGCAGTTCCTCCGTGGCCAACTACGAGGCGGCGCTGCGGGCGGTGACGTACGTCAGTTCCACATCGAGTCCGGCGGCGCGGGTGGTCAGCTTCCAGGTGGACGACGGTCAGGGTGCCAACAACGCGAGCAACGTCGTCATGCGGACGGTCGGCGGGTATGCGCAACTGGTCGGGACGACGGTCAACGTGTACGGTACGCCGCTGGCGGATGTGATCACGGTCGCGGAAACGGGGACGCTGACGGTCGTCGTCAACGGGGTCTCGAACAGCTTCACGCCCGCCGCCACGCCGGTGACGGCGGTCAACATCACCGCGTTTGCCGGCGATGATTCGGTCAGTGTGAACAGCCTGGTGTTGGGGACGACCCTGACGGCCGACGGCGGCGACAACAACGACGTGCTGATGGTGGGTGCCACCGTCACGCAGGGGACGACGCTGCTGGGCGGCAACGGGACCGACACACTGCGGGGTGGTCGGGGTGACGACGTCCTGGATGGCGGCGCGGGGGACGACTCGTACGGCTTCTACACGACCACGCAGCTCGGCGCGGACTCGGTGGCCGACATCTCGGGGCTCGACCGGCTCTATTTCATCGGCAGCACGAACAACGTGGTGGTGGATCTGGGTTCGACGATCCAGCAGACGGTCAACGACAAACTGAAGCTGACGCTGGCCGCGAACAATGCGCTGGAAAACAGCTATGGCGGCTCGGGGAACGACACGCTGACCGGGAACTCGCTCAACAATGCGCTGGTGGGCGGGGCCGGCATTGACATTCTCTCGGGGCTCGGCGGCATCGACGCGCTGTACGGCCAGGCGGGCAACGACAGCCTGGACGGCGGCACGGAGAATGACCGGTACTTGTTCCTCACGACCACGCAACTCGACGCGGACACGATCGCCGACAGCGGCGGGATCGACGAGTTGTATTTCGTCGGCAGCACGAACAACGTGGCGGTGGATCTGGGTTCGACGTCTCCCCAAACGGTTAACGCCAACCTGACACTGACGCTGCTTGCGAACAACTCGTTGGAGAACATCACCGGCGGTTCGGGAAATGACATGCTGACCGGGAACTCGCTCAACAATACGCTGGTGGGTGGGGACGGCAACGACAGTCTCTCGGGGATCGGCGGGAATGACGCGCTCCACGGCCAGGTCGGTGACGACACCCTCGACGGGGGGACGGGAGACGACACGTTCGTGTTCGTCACCACCACGCCGCTCGGCGCGGACACGGTCGCCGACATCTCGGGGCTCGACCGGCTCTATTTCGTCGGCAGCACGAATGACGTGGCGGTGAATCTGGGGCTGACATCGCCCCAGACGGTTAACACCAACCTGACGCTGACGCTGGCCGCGAACAATGCGCTGGAGAACATCTACGGCGGCTCGGGGAACGACACGCTGACCGGGAATGCGCTCAACAACGCCCTGGTGGGCGGGGCCGGCAATGACACTCTCGCGGGTGGCGCCGGGAACGACGCGCTGTACGGGCAGGCGGGCAACGACAGCCTGAACGGCGGCACGGAGAATGACCGGTACTTCTTCCTCACGACCACACCGCTGGGCGCGGACACGGTCGCCGACAGCGGCGGGACGGACGATTTGTATTTCGTCGGCAGCACGAATGACGTGGCGGTGAATCTGGGTTCGACAGCGCCCCAGACGGTCAACGCCAACCTGACGCTGACGCTGGCCGCGAACAATGCGCTCGAAAACATTTACGGCGGCTCGGGGAACGACACACTGATCGGCAACACGCTCAACAACGCGCTGTACGGGAACGACGGCAATGATGTCCTGACAGGCGGAGCCGGCACTGATGCCCTGGCGGGCGGGAACGGGAAGAACATCCTGATCGGCGGCATCGGCGCCGACACGCTGACCGGCGGGGCGACCGAAGACCTGCTGCTCGGGGCGAAGTACGACGACGAGGCAATCGCCGCCTCGCTGGCCGCACTGGTCGCCGAATGGACCTCGGGCAACAGCTTCAACGTCCGGAAGGCCAATCTGCTGGGCACGCTGACCTCTTCCACGGTCCACGAGGACAACGTCAAGGACACGCTGACCGGCGGCAATCACGTCGTCCTCGGTGACAACCAGGACTGGTATCTCCGCAACAGCCTGGGAGCGGTCGTCGCCCAACGCGACACCGTCAACGACACCGACCTCGACAGCGCCTTCACCGAAATCGACACCTGGGTGTAAGGGTCGGCGCAGAAATAACGGTCGCATTGTCGCCTTTCGCTCCGCGAAAGGACGTTCTTTCGCGGAGCGAAAGACGACAGTCATTGATGCGCCGATCCGAAGGCCGACCACCCCCCGCGCGACTTCCAGTGAAACGAAGCCGCCGTTCGGCCGCAACCAAAGCGGAGAGTCGTTGAGTTGCAGCAGGCGAAAGGCACGAAAAAGGAACAGACGAAACCACGAATCTCTCGAATCGCACGAATCTGAAGCGGGGAAGAA
Source organism: Planctomycetota bacterium (assembly GCA_031372385.1). GTDB lineage: Bacteria > Planctomycetota > Planctomycetia > Planctomycetales > Planctomycetaceae > Schlesneria. The sequence goes on from JANMLE010001140.1 coordinate 13,774, forward strand.
ATGCCAAGACAGGGGAGTCTCGTGACACACGGTCGTTCTGCCCGCTTTTCCTTTCCACCTTCACTTCAGATTCGTGTGATTCGGGCGAGCCACCTGCCAACGAACCGCCCGTTGCAACTGGCGGAATTGGAGCCGGTGGGCCTCGTGCCGACCGACCGAGCGTGCCGACACCGGATAGGCCGGATGATTCACCACGGAAAACCCGGCGCGGGCTTGGCCTGCAACCGAGTGTGAGTGAAAGAAGTCAGGTCTCACGCAGCGGCGCAGAGCTCGCAGCGTCTGAAATCTCTGCGAGCACTGCGTGAGACCTCTTCGATTGAGTCCGAAAATCCGCGCGCGACGCGAAGATTTGGAGCGTTAGTAGTACCGTATGTCACGGAAGGAAAGAAGAGCAAGAAGTTGCGTGAATGAATCTCATCACGCTCAACAAACGAAGCGACAGACGGCAAGTTGTGTAACTCTTCCACTTCCGTGAATTTCCGTGGTTCCTCCTGAATAATGCGGGCTGGGGTGAGAGCTTGTGAAAGAATCGAGCCGCGCCCGTGAGGAAGCGGTCGTATGTCGTTGGTTTTCACCGCTCCCTCCCGGTCGCGGCTCGAAAGATTCACAAGCCCTGAGCGGTGACACCAAGAACAACCGGCCGCGGCATCTCCGTTCTCCGTTCAAGAGTTTGGAAACTTTCTGGATTAGGCTGGACGGACGGTCGATCAAATAGCAGAATGCCGATGCGTTTGGGTGTCGCCCTTTGGTTCTCTCGCCTGGTTCAAGGAGTTTCTCTCATGTTGACCTTATCCACAGGACGCGGTTACACGGATTGTGACGGAACGACGCGACGAGATTTCTTGAAGGCGGGAGCGTTGGGTTGCGGCGGTCTGTCGCTGGCGAACTTGCTCGCCGCACGATCGCAAGCGGCTGAAGCGGGTCGGCCCGTGAAGTCGACCTCGGTGGTCTGGCTGTGGCTGGGTGGTGGTCCGACGCACATTGAAACGTTCGACCCCAAAATGACCGCCCCCTCCGAGTACCGCAGCACCACGGGGGAAACAACGACGAACGTTCCCGGCGTGTCGATCGGCGGATACTTCAACGAGACCGCCCAGGTCGCCGACAAGATGGCGTTCGTTCGATCGTTCGCCCACACCAACAGCGGCCACGGTGGCGGTACCCACTATGTCATGACCGGCTACGACAATCGAATGGTCGACAACGGCGGACTTCCGTCCCGGCCGTCACTCGGGTCCATTGCCTCGAAGGTGCGCGGCCCGAATAACGCACAAACCGGCATGCCGACGTACGTCCGGTTGGGCGGCATTGGTGCCGACGGACCGGCATTCCTGGGTCCGGCTTACGCTCCGTTTGATCCCAACGGGCAGGCCCGCAAGAACATGAGTCTGGAAACCAAGGTGGAACGGTTTGATGACCGGCGCGAACTGCTCGGTAGCCTGGACCGGTTCCGGCGCGACTCGGATTCCCACGGCCTGATGAACGGGTTGGATGCGTTCGAGAAGCAGGCGTTTAACATGCTGCTCGGCAGTTCCTCCGATGCGTTCAACGTGGACAAGGACTCGGCGGCGACCCGCCAGTTGTACGGCAAGGATCCACTGGCTCAGCAAATGCTCGTGGCCCGCCGACTCGTCGAGGCGGGCTGCGGATTCGTCACGATCAACTATGGCGGCTGGGACATGCACGGGACGATCGAGCAGAGCATGCAGCGCCGCGCCCCGGCGTTGGATCATGCCATTGCGTCGTTCGTGACGGATGTCGCCGCCCGCGGCATGACCGAGAATGTGCTGCTGGTGATCTCGGGCGAATTCGGTCGGACGCCGCGCATCAATCGCAACGCCGGACGCGATCACTGGGCACCGCTGAGCACGCTGGCTTTGTCGGGCGGCAGTTTCCGCATGGGTCAGGTCGTCGGCGAATCGATGTCGAAGGCCGACGTCCCCAAGACGAATCCGATCCGTCCGCAAGATCTGATGGCGACGATTTTCCATCATCTGGGCCTCGATCCGAAGACGCAGTTTGTCAACCAGGCGGGGCGGCCCGTGTTTGTCCTCGAACAGGGACAGCCGATCTCCGAACTGATCTGACGCCGCATTTGGTCCGGACGCACGGGATGGTCCGGGCCACGTTATCCGAAACAGAAATCGACAGCCCCGTTCGCAGCGAACTGCGAACGGGGCTGCTTTGTTTTCGGAGGGCTCCGACTTGGCCCGACCAGAAGTTCTGGACGGCGCGCTCAGCCGAATTATTGATGCCGCTTGAAGAGTCTCGCTGTTCGTCGCTGAGTTCGCAAGAATTCAGCGAACCTGCGGACCACGACCTGAGTTCTTGCGAACTCAGCTACGACGCCGTGAATGATCCGAACTGGCGTTTCAGAATCAGTGATGCAGGACTCGCCGCAGAAAATACAGGGCGGCCAGCCCCATCGCCGCGTTCGCGCTCCACACGGCCCAAGTCGGATCGAGGGTGCCGATCTTGGACAGGTTCTGCGTCATCATCGTGATCGGATAATAGATCGTCAGGATCGGCATGAAGCAGAACAGGAAGCTGGTCAACACCTGTTTGCGGGCCATCACGATCGCAAACGGACTGCCGAGCAGAACGAAGAACAGGCAACTGACCGCCATCGCATAGCGGTTGTGCAGGTCGCTGCTCAGCCGCAGGGTGGAATCTTTTCCCACCGCGATCCGTTGTTCGTACTTCAGAAACTCCGGATCCCGCAATCGTTCGAAGTCTCCGGTGGACAGGGCAAACACCGCCTCGACCGCCTGGTCGCGCTGGGCTTTGATCCGATCGTCGGCGGCGCGGGCAATTTCGTTCTGGAGATCCTGAATGCTCAGATTGGAACCACGCAGCGTGCGGCTGCGTTTCGGCAGTGGAAACGGGAAGCGGTCGTATTCCAAGAACGCATTCTGTTGCTCGCCGGGCAGATTGGACTGCGCACCGCGCAGCTCCAGCCAGACCTGCTGTCGGGGGAGGTCGAAACTCAGTCGGGCCTCACTGGCCTGCACGGTCATGGCCTTCTGACCGCGGGGTGCGTAACGAATCACAGGATCGATCAGGGTCCGGTCGCGCACGCCGGTCACTGTGATGGTGATGCCGCTTTCCCGCAGGTTGATCTGGCTCTGCGTGCGCAGGCGGTCGATGAAGATGTCTTCCATCGCGAGTGTGATCACACGTTCGATGTTGCTGAAGGCCCACGGAATCACCTGATCGCTGACCAGCAGCGAAACGACGCTCAGCAGACCGCCGAGAAAGAACGAGGGCCAGAGCAGAACCATCACGTTGATTCCCGCCGCTCTGGCCGCGGTGATTTCGCTGTCACCGGCCATGCGGCCATAGACGACGCAGACACTGAGCAACAATGTCGCGGGGATTGTGAAGGGGAGCAGGCTGGGAAGCACGAACGGCAGGATCTGTAGAACCTGCCAGTACCCCAGGTCGTGCTCTTTGGCCTGCCCGAACACCCCGACAAAGACCAGCAGTGATGTCGAGAGCGTCACGAGAACCCCGAACACACGCAGCAGTTCGCTTAAAACATAGCGTTCCAGCAGCCGCATGTTGCGCAACCAGGATCTGTTCGGGCGAAGTTGTGTTCGGAACGGATGTCTGTCAGGCCGCGTCCATGCGACCGATCCGTCCGCAAATGTGAGCTATAGGAGAAATCGGCAAACGGCGTCAAGCCACGGTTTTCGAGTGGTGTTCGTCGCATCAGAGCAGCGGCCAATTTCAAACATCCAACGCAGCCCAGTCTCGAAGCCACAAGGCGACGTTGGGCGGTCCGCAGGAAAACACGCACCAATGACGTGGGATGGATTTCCAATCCGTCCGTCAACGCCGGACGGATTGAAAATCCGTCCCACGGGTGGATCAGTTCCTGCCGAGTGCGTTACTCCCGCACCAGCCGTCGGGCTTTCATTTCGAAGCGGGGGAGGCCACCGACGGGAACCACCACCACTTCTGCTTGGAACTGCAGGCGTTCCTTGATGGTCTTGGCCAGTCGAGGCGCCAACGTGTCACTCGCGTCTTCGGCCAGTTGAGCGGTCGGCTCCACTTCGAGCCTGACGTGGTTCATCTCTCTCTGTCGCGACACCACGATGCGAAACTCGGTGATCTCGGGGAACTCCCGGATGATCGCTTCGATGCTCGATGGAAAGACGTTGTTGCCCCGCACGATCAGCATGTCGTCGGTTCGTCCCAGGATTCCCCCCTTGAGCCGCAACCAGTTTCGACCGGACGGATGCGGGGCCGGGTCGGCGACGACGAGATCCCCGGTCCGATAGCGAATCACAGGGGAACCCGTCCGCCCGAGGTTGGTGATGACGAGTTCTCCCGGCGTCCCCGGCTCGACAGGTTGGCCTGTATCGGGGTCAATGATTTCGGCGATGCAGGCGGATTCTAGGACGGTCAGGTTACCGGGATCATCTTCGGGTTCGCTGGCCAGCGGTCCGATCTCAGTCATCCCCCAATGGTCGAAGACTCGGGCTCCCCAGGCGGACTCGATGCGCGACCGGACCGACGGTATCGCCCCGCCCGGTTCACCCGCCACCAAGATGGCCCGGATGGAGCCGCCCGCGATGTTGATCCCCTTCTCAGCAGCCACCTCGGCCAGCCGCAAGGCATACGTGGGCGTACATCCCAGCAGGGTGATGTGATTCTCTTGGATCAGTTTCAGTCGCGCTTCGCTGCTCATCCCTCCCGCCGCCAGACAGAAGTTTCCCTGCCGAAGCGCCCCTTCAAATCCGGCCCAGAAACCCAGAAACGGGCCGAACGAGAACGGGAAGCAGAGTCGATCATCGCGACGCAGTTTCATCAGGCGGTAGATCGTCGACCAGCAGTCCAGCATCCAGTTCCAACTGTCGGAGGTATCCAGCCAGCGCAGCGGTTGCCCAGTCGTCGTCCCGGAGGTCTGGTGGAGTCGCGAGTACTCGCCCAATCCAAACGTCAGGTTGCGACCGTACGGCGGAAACGCCACCTGGTCCGCAGCCAATTCCTGTTTCGAAGTCAGCGGGAGACGACTCAAATCGGCCAGTGATCGGATGGAGGTCGGATCAACACCCGCGTCCTTCAGTTTGCCGCTCCAGAAAGGATTCGCGGGGACGACTGTTCCGAGCAACTGACGCAACCGCGCCGACTGCCACGCGGTCAGTTCCTCCCGCGACCATTGCTCCGGTTTGTCAGGAGAACTCATGAATCGATTCCCTCAGTCATCGAATGCCAGAGCCGGCGCGCCAGTTCGTGGTGATTGTGGGTGCCGTCCCACGCCGAGAGCAACTGACAAGCGGACAATTCCCCAAAGGATCTTTTTCCCCTCTGCTACGTCTGGGTTCTGGATTCTGCCTTCCAACGCTGCTTCACTCCACCTTGGCCGCCGCCGCTGCATCGCGTACGAAGACTCGTCTGCGTATCCTTCACGCCGGGATCGCACTGCCGACGTGACCTGGTTCGACGAGGAACAACTTCATGCTGCTGTTTGACGCTCATCTGGATCTGGCGTTCAACGCCGTGGATTGGAACCGCGATCTCGAACAGACGATCGCCGAGATCCGGGACTCGGAAGCCGCGATGACCGACAAGGGGCGCGGAACCGGCACGGTGTCGCTCCCCGAGATGCGCCGCGGTGAGTTGGGGCTCTGCCTGGCGACGATGTTCGCCCGGTTGCGGCAGTCGACCCCATCGCTCTTCGGGTGTGCCACAGCGGAAGCCTGCTATGCCGTCGGCATCGGGCACCAAGCCTACTACCGCGCGATGGAACGGCGCGGTCTGATGCGGTCGATCACCACGCGCGGCGAGTTTGCCTCGCATCTCGCCAATTGGCGGGCCGATCCGCAGCACGCACCGCTCGGCTACATCCTGAGCATGGAATGCGCGGACATGGTGTTGGACCCGGATCACATCTTCGAATGGCACGAGCGGGGACTGCGGGCCATCGGGCTGACGCATTACGGAGTCAACCGTTACGGTGGCGGGACCAACGCCGACGTCGGATTGAACCCCGCGGCGAAGGCGCTGCTGCGGAACATCGAACAGCTCAAACTGCCGCTCGACCTGACGCACCTCTCGGACCCCGCGTTTGATGACGCCGTCCATTGGTTCGGGGGCCGGATACTCGCCAGCCATCAGAACGCCCGCAAGTTCGCCAACTGGCAGCGGCAGTTCACTGACGCACAGATCAAGGTCGTGATCGAACGCGACGGAGTTCTGGGGATGGCGCTGGATGTCGTCATGCTGCAGGACGGGTTTGTCCGCGGCGTCACCAAGCCCGAGGTCACGCTCGAACGCGTGGCGGACAACATCGATTACATCTGCCAACTGGCGGGATCGGCCCGCCACGTCGGGATCGGCAGCGATCTCGACGGCGGCTACGGCACCGAGCAAACTCCCACCGACCTGAACACGATCGCGGATCTGCAACGGCTTCCCGATGTGCTGACCCGCCGCGGCTATTCCACCGCCGACATCCAGGGGGTGATGCACGGCAACTGGATTCGTTTTTTCAGCGAAACACTTCCGGAATGACGGGCTTGTGATGGATCCATTGAATATCGACGAGTACTCGCGCCAGGCGGCCGGGCGGCTGCCGCAGATGGTGTTCGACTACTACGAGGGCGGGGCCGACGATGAGATCACCGTGCGTGAAAACCGCCGTGCATGGCAGCAGATCGCGTTTCGTCCGCGCGTGCTGGCCGATGTCAGCCGGCGCGACATGCGAACCACCGTTCTCGGAACGCCGGTCTCGTTCCCGGTGCTGACCGGTCCGTGCGGCTTCAACGCGCTGGCGCATCCCGACGGGGAACTGGCGGTGGCTCGTGCGGCGACGGCGGCGGGGACGATCCAAGTCGTCAGCACGGCCGCCACCTACAGTCTCGAAGAAGTCGCCGCCGCCGCGCCCGACGGCGTGCGCTGGTTTCAGTTGTACTGCTATCGCGACCGCGGCGTGACCCGGTCGCTGGTCGAGCGGGCCTTTGCGGCGGGGTATCGAGCCCTCTGCTTGACCGTCGACACACCCGTCGTCGGACACCGAGAACGGGACATCCGCAATCAGTTCGGCCTGCCACCGGGTCTGCGCTGGAAGAACTTGGAGGCCGCCGGACTGGACCGCATGGAAGCGGGCGGCGACGGCTCGGCGCTGGCTCGCTACATCGAACAGATCTGGGATGCGGGCCTGACTTGGGAAGCGGTCGACTGGTTGCGCAGCCTGAGTCCCCTGCCGCTGGTTTTGAAGGGCGTGTTGACTGCGGAAGATGCCCGGCTGGCGGTGTCACACGGAGTGAGCGGCATCGTGGTGTCGAATCACGGCGGCCGGCAACTGGACGGCGCGATCGCCACCGCAACGGCACTGCGTGAGATCGTGGACGCGGTCGGATCGACCCTCGAAGTCTATGTCGACGGCGGCATCCACCGCGGCAGCGATGTTCTCAAGGCGCTGGCACTCGGCGCGCGGGCGGTCCTCATCGGCCGACCCTACCTGTGGGGCTTGGCCGTGGATGGCCAGGCGGGGGTCGCACGGGTTCTTGAACTCTTGCGAACGGAGCTCGACCTGTGCATGTCACTCTCCGGCCGACCGCTGCTGGCCGACATCGGCCGCGATTTGATTACCTCGTTTTGAACCGCAGGCGTTCGTCGCGTTTCGGGTCGAGGTCTGCGAAGCGTTTCCAGAGCAGCCAGCGCGCCCGCTTCAAGACATGCTTGTGGAGTTGGTCGGTGGCCTCGCGATGCGGCGACTTTGAAGAGAGCGATGGCCCTCGCGACTCCCGCCTTCTCCCTGTCCGCCAATTGGGAAATCGCCTATCCTCCCGCACTGGTGCCGCTGGCGGTGGGTTGGATTGGAAACGTGTTCCGCGGCATGGCGACAGGTGGCGGTCATTGGGGTGAGTCATGCCACGGATGGCGGGGCTGTTGGGATTGATGCTGATTGTCGG
>JANMLE010001167.1:0-1930 GCA_031372385.1 Planctomycetota bacterium
GAATTCGGCCTGAGCCAACAGCAGATCGCCCAAATGACGGGCAAATCGAAGGGCGACATCTCCAAGTTCCTGAAACTCCGCGATGCCATCATCCCCAAACTTCAGCAGCAGGCTCGCGAACAGGCCGACGACAGTGGCGCATCACTGACGAAGCGTCATCTTTACAACATCGCCAAGCTCCCTCCCGACGAGCAATCCGACTTTGCCGCACGAGTCCAAGCCGAGCAATTGACGGCACTCGAAACCGAGCAGCTTGTCCAACGCAAGATGTCGTCAAAGTCCCCCACCATCCGCCGCGACGGACTTCCCGCGAGACAACGAAAGTTCCACACGTCCATCGCGGATGTCGTCATGACTTTCCAGCGAAAGGGTTTCACTGCCGATGACATCCGCACAGTGATTCGGGAACTCGCCAACCAGTTTGAGACTATTGACGAGTCAGAGTAGAAACGGAAGGAGGACTGAATCGGCATCAAGGTTGCCACCCGTCAAAATTCTTCGATGTCGAATGGGGCGAAGGCGGTTTGTCCTGCCCTCACCCCATCACATAGCCTGCACAGCTCCTCACGAAACGATTCCGCCGTGCTGCATCACAAACACCAGCAAGTCGCCATCCGACTCGAAGTCCAGCCACTCGTCGGCGCTCTCGACGTTGCGAAGCTGACGCAGCCGCTCATCGACGAAAAAATGCCTCTTGCCGACCTTCACGATCGGCAGCACACACGGGCCGGTCGGATTCTCGCGGTATCGGCGTGACAGTTCGATCCATCGTTCGACATTGGAATCACGGGACATAGAAAAATGGGGAAAGAAATAATCCAGCCGCCTTGCTCGCGGCCATGAACGTACACGGCGATGGTCAAGGTGGAGACCGCAGGTTCTACCTTGACGGAGCCGACACAATCGAAAGGCCGTGAGCAAGTCCACCTCAGTCTCGCTCCGGCCGAACTCTTAGCCAATGAGTTTCACGACAATCGTTTGGTCCAATAGCGATTGCACGCCTTCTAGGCGGAGTCGCGATCCATGTGCATCATTTGCCCGTCATGCCAAATGAACACATCGAAGCAATCGGGTGAACCGTCCCAGACGACTGACATCAGCTTTCCACAATAACCGGGGCAGCCTGTGACATAGTTGTCGTAGACGGCGACGTACGCAGTGCGCGCGGTCAGTGTTGCGTCGTCCTCATCGTAGCCCCGCTCCTGAAGCCAGCCAGCCAACTGCTGGATCTCGCCGACGTTTGGTGAGCGGGGAGCCTGTGATGTAGTTGTGTTGTCCATGATGAGAAGTGGGAAGTGATGCCAGAAGGTAGCCGCTGGTCTTGCACGAGTCCGCCGGGGGCAAGGAGGAATCCGCAGGAGCATTCCTTGCCCGATCGCGGCGGGCGAGTGCTATGGTCGGGCTGCTTTCGCGGCAGAACTTCCTCTGAACGGAACGACGATGTGCGGCTCGCCATCGGACTTCTTGCGGGGGTGGCAGACTTGCAGCACGAGTTGCAGCAGCACTTGCAGCAACGCTAGAAAACAAGCTGGAATTGAAGCGAAGCGGTGGAAAGGATAGAATCAGTTGGTCGAGTGAAAGGTGAAGCAGCACAAGCGTTTTCGTCAAATGCTACGTCTGCCTGGGGGTCAAGAGGTCGCAGGTTCAAATCCTGTCAGCCCGATTAGATCAAAAGACGATTGACCGAAACGAGTTACGTTACCTGTCGATGTTCGGCAGTGCGGTAAGAAACCCTGAAAACGAGTGGTATCCCATACCACTTTACCCAGGAGCCGCACAAATGCCGCGTCGAAAACAGGTTCTGCCGAGCTACCTTCACCACAAGCCCACCGGACTGGCTCGCGTCCGCATCAACGGGAAAGATCACTATCTCGGCCCGTTCGGCTCTGATGAGTCCCGTGTCCGCTACGGCAATCTGATTGCCAAGCTG
>JANMLE010001243.1:0-8598 GCA_031372385.1 Planctomycetota bacterium
CTTGACCGTAACAGCCGGCCGAACGCCGACATCGAGTTCAATGATCCGTCACCGGCACTGTGTCATCTCGGCAACATCGCCACACGAACCGGCCGGGTGCTGAATTTCGATCCGGCCAAGGAACAGTTCACCGGCGACGACGAAGCCGCCCGGCTGCTGACCCGCGAGTACCGGGATCACTGGGCACGACCGGCCGGATAGAATAGAAGCACGTCACGCATCCCGCTGGTCGGACTTCCCATCCGGTCGGCCCGTGTATGTCGGAACATTCCACCAGACCCTTTTGGAAACGGCGGAGGACTGATCATGGCCATCGACAGAGAGAAGTCGGAGATGCAGCGGCAAAGCGCCGCCGAATTCAAGATCCAAAAGTACGCCTCCAAGCTGAAGCAACAGTGGAGCATGCGCGAGGGGAAGCATTGCCTGCACTCCGACTGGAACGCGCTGGCCCGCGCGGTGGGATTGGGCACGGCGGAAATCCCCTACCTGAAGGTCTGGGTTTCCCAAAACAATCTCATGCCCCCCGCGCGCCGCAAGCCGCCGACCACATGACGCGGGATGGCCGCGCTGGAAGTGACACGCTGGTCCCGCCGGTCTGACGACAAGACGTCCCGTCGGCGGAGCGACGGGACTACAGTACTCCGCAGGTGCTCGGCACCGAGGCTCATCAACGACGAACGCCATCCTGGATTATCAATGAGTTGAACCACGAAATACTCGAAACACACGAAAGTCTGGCGGTTGAGTCGAATGTCATGAGAAACACTGCGTCGTTTCACGCACGCACTGTCGTATCACGCAATCTGTCCCACCGCCTTCCTTTCGAGTGTTTCGTGTATTTCGTGGTGAATCATCCCGGCTACGGCACGTTTCGCAGCAGCCATGCGGACGGCGTCTCGAGCGCCTGGCTGACGGTTTGCAGAAACCGCGCGGCGGGAGCGCCGTCGACGATGCGATGGTCGAACGTCAGACTCAGACTCATCTGATCCCGCGCGACGATCTGGTTTTCGAACACGACTACTTCGCGGCGGATGCGGCCCAGACCCAGGATCGCGGTCTCGGGCGAGTTGATGATCGGCGTGAAGGCGTCGATGCCGTACGCACCGAGATTCGTCACCGTGAAAACGCCCCCCTGCATGTCGGACGCCTTCAATTGCCCCGCGCGGGCTTGAGCGATCATCCGGTTCGACGCGGCGGACAACTCGACCAGCGACAGTGAAGGAACGTCGCGGATCACCGGGACCAGCAGTCCCGCGTCGGTGTCGACGGCCAGTCCGATGCCGATCACGTCGGGCACGATCAGTTGTTCGTCCACCCACCGGGTCATCAACTGCGGATGCTGCGCCAGCGCCAGCGCCACCAGCTTGACGACGATGTCCGAGTAGGACGGCACCACTGCGCCGCCGTCGGACTTGAACTGCTGTCGCAGGCTGACGAGGTTCGTGGCGTCAATCCGCGTGGTCAGCGTCACCGGGGCGGTGTGCTGGCGGCTGTGTGTCATGCGGTCGGCGATCGTCCGACGGTGGCGAGTCACCGGGCTTGTCGCGCCGGCCACATCGGCGAACTTCGGAGTCGCCAACGATCGGGATGCGTCAGGTCGCGCCGTCGCCATCGCGCGAACATCCTGCTCGCGAACCCGGCCATCGCGACCCGTACCAGACATACCGGTCCAGTCGATCCCCAGTTCGCGCGCCACGCGCCGTGCCCGCGGGCTGGCCACAGTCGACGAGTTCGCCCGTGGTGACGAAACAACTCGCTCGTTTAACCCGGAGCCAACGGCGACGGTGGAGGTGGTCCGCACGTCGGCCGCGGTGATTCGTCCCGCCGGGCCGCTGCCGGCAATCTGCCCCAGATCGACACCCAACTCCCGAGCCATTCGCCGCACCGACGGAGCCGCAGGCGGCGCGGAGACAGACACCGCAGCGGCGACCGCTGGCGGCATCGAGTCTGTTATCACACGCGACGTCTCTTCAGCTATTCCGGGTGTCCCCTCGCCGTCCGCGACGAGATACCCGACGACAGCCCCGACGGCCACAACACTGCCCGGCTGCGGCGCGGTGGCGGGAATGCGCAGGATTCCACCGTCGACCGCTTCCACGTCCTGGGCCGACTTTTCGCCTTCGAGTTCGAACAGTGCCTCACCCGGCTGGACGGCATCGCCGTCCCGCTTGAGCCAGCGGACAAACGTCCCCTCTTCCATCGACCAGCCGAGTCGCGGGATTGTGATCTCAAAGGCCATGAGTTTCTCCATCGTCACCGGATGTCAGCGTGGGCACGACAGCGCATGACGACAATTCCGGTCCCCTCTCCCGCCCGCTTCGGGGGGAGAGGGTTAGGGTGAGGGGGGCTGCGAATGTTGCCGAAGCCATGTTGTGTGCCGTGTTTTCTCGAGGGAAATGTCGAATTTGCATGGTGTGCCCACTCCACCGACGAGCCCCCTCACCCTAGCCCCCTCACCCTAGCCCTCTCCCCCGCAGGCCGGGGGCGAGGGGACAGGAATGCGAACGTGCTGTGTCGTATTACGTTGGCTGATTCAACGGGGCTGCTTCAATCGCCCGCCCATTCGTTCCACGATCTGCGGGGACGCCAGCTTCTCGGTTTTCAGGATCAGGTGGACGAAGTTGTCCGCCAGGATTTCGTCGGGGTGGATGATGTACTTCGTGTTCTGACCGATCTGTTCGGCGAACGATTTCGATTGGTCGGGCGCGAGCAGAACCGGCTCGCCATCGACCAGCAGCGGCCGCCAGCGGCCCGCAAGCAGTTCGACTTTCATCAACCGGAACGTCAGGTACTTGAACAGTGGCGGCTTCTTGGCGGCGTCGTACTTGTCCGATGACGAGTACAGGATCGGAGCGGCGTGAAAGGTCTCGTCCCCCTCCGTCAATTTGATGACGCAGTCAACCAACGGCGCATCCGGATTGGTCAGCTTGATGTCGGCCAACGACGCCGGGAGCACGATCGGATCGCAGACTTCGAAGCCGATGATCCGGTACAGATCGCGGCGCAGCTCCGGCGCGTGGCGGCTGAGGACATGGAACAACTCGTGGAGCAACAGCCGGTCGAGCGCATCGGGTGTGATCTTCCGCAGCCGATCCCTCGGCAGCAGGATCGCCGCGCCGCGCGTGTACGCGGCATTGGCCTCGTCCCTGCCTGACATTCGAATCAGCAGCGTCGTCCGGGGGAGCGGCAGATGAAACGGGTCGAGTTTCGGCCGCATGCGCTCGATCGATTCCGACAGGATCTTGCGCGACTCATCATCCCAGTCGATGACCTCTCCCTTGAGAAACCCGATCAGCGCCGCTTCGGTCGCGTCACCATCCGTCTGCAGCCGGACCTGCCGGTCAAAGCGGCTCAGCGCCTTGATGAACGTGTCGCTCGTCGCGACCAGCGCCCGTCCCTCTTCCAGGGTGGCGAACTTGAGGCTGGTCTCGCCGGTCAATGCTTCGTCGGCACGCGACATCGACGGCGACATCGCCGGCGATGTTGCCACGATCAACAACGCGGCCGGCAGCAGCTTGACCATGCCCAACAGATTGACCATCGCGGTTGTCTTACGAAGTGTCATCATTCGCTCATCAATTCCCGGATCGCCAGCGCGATCTCTTCCGGTTGGGGCACGACCACTTTTTCCAGCGTCGGGCTGTACGGGGTCGGCGTGAAGACTCCGTTCAACCGCTTGATCGGGGCGTCGAGATCGTTGAAGCCGCGGTCGGCGATCTGCGCCGCGACTTCGCTGGCGATGCTGCACGGCCCGAACGCCTCGTCCACGATCAGCAACCGGCCCGTCTTGCGGACCGACTCCAAAATCGTGTCGACATCCAGCGGCGACACGGTCCGCGGATCGACCAGTTCGACCGAGATCCCCGACTTCTGCAAGTCGTCGCAGACAGACAGCGTCTGATGCACCATCCGCGCGAGCGCGACCACCGTCACGCTCGTCCCCGCGCGGACGATGGCCGCCTCGCCGAATTCGATTTCGTAGTCGCCGTCGGGAACGAGGCCCTTGATCGACAGGATTTCGCGGTGTTCCAGGAACAGCACGGGATCGTTGCCACGCAGGGCCCGCTTGAGCAGCCCCTTGGCATCGGCGGCGGTGGACGGGACGACAACCTTCAGTCCGGGGACTTGGGCGTACATGCCGTAGTAATTGCCGGAATGGTGCGTGGCGGCCGAATGGCCGATGCCGATGCAGCCGCGCAACAGGACCGGCATCTTCAACCGGCCGCTGCTCATGTACTGCATCTTGGCAATCTGGTTGATGATCTCACCGACCGAATCCAGCACGAAGTCGGCAAACATGAAGTCGATGACCGGGCGGGTTCCGGTCATCCCCGCTCCGCAGGCGAGTCCCACAAATCCGCGTTCGCAGATCGGCGTGTCGCACAGACGTTCGGGCCCGTACAGCGCGTACAGGCCGGCGGTGGTCATGAAGTTCCCGCCGCGAACACCGATCCCCTCGCCCATGACAAAGATCTTCGGATTGCGCTGCATTTCTTCGGCGAGCGCTTCGTGCGTAGCCTGGGAAAATGTTTTGAGGGCAGTGGGCAGTGGAAAGTGGGCAGTGGAAAGTGAAGCAACGGACGCTGGTTCGGAGTAGACGTGCTTAGTGGCGGAGGCGGCGTCGGGGAATGGGCTGGACTCGGCGAAGTCACGCGCCTCCTTCACCATTGCCGCGACGTCACGATCGATCCCATCGAACTGCTCCGCGATCTCTTTCTTCCCGCTGACCACTACCCATTGCCCACTCCCGCCCCTCAGCCGCGCGATCGGACATTTCTGCTTCCAAGCTTCGACGTCTTCGCGCGTGCGATACGTGAAGTCGCCCATCCCCTCGGCGTGAGCCCGTGTGCGGTAGGTCAGGCATTCGATCAGTGTCGGGCCGCCGCCCGATCGGGCCCGCTCGACCGCTTCGCCCGCCACGCGGTGGATCTCGATCACATCATTGCCGTCGAGCGTGATGCCCGGCATGCCATACGCCGCGCCGCGGCTGCCGACCGTGGGATTACCGGCGGCATACGTAAACGGGACTTCGGTGGCGAACTGATTGTTCTCGCAGATGAACAGCACCGGCAGCTTCCAGATGCTGGCCATGTTCAGCCCCTCGTGGAAGGCTCCGTTGTTGGCGGCCCCGTCGCCGAAGAACGCCACGGCCACGTTGTCGGTTTTGAGGATCTTGAAGCTGTACCCGCCGCCGCATGCTTGAAGAATGCACGGCCCGACGATGCCGCTGGTCCCCATCATCCCGATCTCGGGCGAGAACAAGTGCATGCTGCCACCACGGCCTCGCGAGCAACCCGTCTGCCGTCCGAACAGTTCAGCCATCAACTCGCGCGGCGGCATCCCCTTGGCCAATGCGTGCCCGTGTCCGCGATGCGTGCTGAAGACGACGTCTTCTTTCCGCAGGTGCGCACACACGCCCGTGGCGATCGCCTCCTCGCCGACGTACGTGTGACACGCACCATGAATCAAACCTCGCTGGTGACAGCGAGCTAATTCCTCTTCGGTCTGGCGGATAACCTGCATTGTCCGATAGAGGGACATGACGACGGGATCGTTCGAGAGCGGGGAACTGACCGGCAGTGGTGATTCGGCAACTGACATTACTTGTTTCTTTCCGATTCCGCGCGAAACGTTTGAACTGTGGCTTCTTGATGGCCGGGAGTTCCCCCGGCGTTCATCGCGAGATTGCCGCCATCCATGGGGATGATGGCTCCGGTGATCCATTCAGAGGCGTCCGAAGCCAGGAGCACGGCGAGGCCCATGATATCGCTCGGTTGGCCGAGTCGCCCGGCTGGGATTCCCTTCAGGAATCTTGCCTCCAAGGTGGGGTCTTGTTCCATCCGCGCGGCCAGGCTGGGGTTGATGACTTGGGCGGGCGTCACACAATTCACCCGCACACCGCGATGGCTCCATTCCGTGCTCAATTCGCGCGTCATCTGCACGACGGCTCCCATCGCCATGCTGTACGCGATGTGGCCGCGGCCCAGCGCGGTTGTGCTGGCCAGCGAACCGATGTTCATGATCGAACCCCGTCCCTGCGCCAGCATGCGGCGTCCCGCTTCCTGGCACATGGCGAACCGGCCGACGACCAGGTTTTGCAGGACGCGATGCAGGTCGGTGATGGCGAGCTCTTCGGGCTTGGCCAGATGTCCGTCGCCAGCGATGTTCCCCAGAAAGTCGACCCGGCCGAATTCGTTGTCGACCTGCCGGAACAGTTCGGCAATCGCGTCCGGGTCCGACACATTGCAGTTCGATGTCACGGCTTTGCGGCCGATCAGACGGACTTCGGCGGCGGTCGCGTTCGCGCCGTCCAAGTTGCGATCGACGAGCATCACGTCGGCCCCGGCTTCGGCCAGCGCGAGTGCCGTCGCCTGCCCCATGCCCTGCGCCGCGCCCGAAACGACGGCCACGCGGCCGGAAAGATCAAATAGGTTCATCGTCGGTTCTCACATGCAGTCGTAGGACAGGTTTGTTACCAGTCCGTGTTTCTTGATTGTTCCGGTAAGCCGACCGGCGGATGACGGACAGGTAACAAACTTGTCCTACGCCTGACCGCTCCACTTGGAAACGGCGGCCACAATCTCGGGCCAGATCTTGTAGACAAATACCAGCGTTGCCACTCCCAGGTAAAACAAACCGCAGGCGGTCACTCCCGCCGTGTGATACCACCGCGGACGCAGAGCCCGCGGCAACAGCGTGTGGTTGACCCACAACAGTTGGAAGGAGGTCGCCCCGAGTGCCACATTGTTCAGGTTGGAGATGATGTCGGTCATCAATTGCGGACTGGACCGAAACAGGTAGACGCAGACGAACGACCAGACGACGTACATCCCGAGGATCGAGTAGTAGATCCATTTCACCTGGTGCGACTGCATCGAATCCCGGACTCGGCGATTGGCCGTCCAGATGGCGTCGGTCCAACGGCGGCTGAAGTCATCGACGATCGCCATCTGGCTGGGGAACATCACCATCATTCCGGTGAACAGGGCCACGATCCACAGGATTCTTGCCGGGGTCGGCGACAAGAACTCGGCATGGCGGATTCCATCGGACGTGATGATGGACTGGGCCACTCTCAATTGCTCGTCCGTGGTGACCGTGGAGTACCGGGCGAATTGCATCGACAGCAGGGAGGGAAGCGCCATTCCCATGAAGCAGCCCGGCGCCCACACCAGAACCTGGTCGGTCAGGATATAGCGCCACCAGCCCTTCCAACGGCGCAGGTTGTCGGTGGTCAGTTCAAAGATCTTGCCGACGTGGCTGAGCGACACGTTGTGACCGCTGACGACGCTGGGAATCGCGCCGACCTTCAGTCCCATGCCCCAACCCTTGTCGCGGACAAAATTGCTGTACGTGGAATTCGACAGGCCACCGCCGCCGGCGTATCCGATGAAGGTGCCCAACATGATGAAGCTGGCCGCCGACACGATCGGCCACTCGCCCGTCTGCCAGCGATGAGCCACGGCATTCACCACGACTTCACCGCCGCGACCGTCGCTGACCGGGACGTTGCCAAACTTTGCAAACCCGCTGAAGACGTTCCACCAACTCTGGTAACTGACACAGGTCACGCCGATCACCAGGCAAAACCCCAGCACGATGAAAACCTTCGCCGTCATCACCACCTGGAGCATGTTGTAGATCTTGCCGCCAATCAGCATCGGCAGCGCGACGGCAAACAGGCACAGGTAGGCGAGCGGATCGATCAGCCACTTGTCCTCGATCGTGGGTGGACGATCGAGGTACACCGCCGCGACCATCGTCGCGCCATGTGACGACAAGCCCGGAATGAGGGCCGACGCATTCATCACCAGCATCAGCCCAATCCAGAAGCGGGGACCGGGGCGACAACGCATGAACCCGGAAAAAATGGGCTCGCCGCAATACAGGGCATAGCGGCCGCATTCAATGTTATAGAACACCTGCACGATGATGGCGATCGTCGCCAGCCACATCAGTCCCCCGCCGTATCTGGCGGTGATGGCCGGCCCGCTCAACCACTCGCCGCCACCGATCTGAATTCCCATCATCACGATCCCCGGACCGATGAAGCTCGTCCAGTTGCGCAGACCCAGCGGCTTTGGCTCCGGCAATTCGGCGATGTCCCACGGGGGAAGATTGTTGTCGAGTTGGGGGGATGCGGTGGTCATTGGTGCCTTGTTGATGCGGAATTCGTGTGACTCAACGTGACGACTGGCCAAAGTGTTTCAACGGGTTAAACGCAATACCGTTCAATGAGTCGCAAGGCTCGAAAGGCGAATCGATTGCGAGGATGCCGCGAATGGGTGTGGCACGCCCTGAGTCTTCGAAGGGCGTGGTTTTGGCGTGGTTCCCTCATTCCACGCCCTTCGAAGACTCAGGGCGTGCCACACAGTAACGGACCACACACAAATCGTTTGCGACTCATTGAACGGTATTGCGTTTAGCCCCAACGCCAACGGCGTGGGAGCGATTGTGGGTTCACCGTTGATCGCGCGCACGCCGTTGGCGTAGCGGCTAAACGTTTCACATGAACCCGCGCGCGGGTTCATCCCGCGATGCGCAGTTCCAGTTCTTCGGCGTTGATGGCCACGATGGCGATGCCGAGCCGGTCGGCCA
>JANMLE010001273.1:0-1142 GCA_031372385.1 Planctomycetota bacterium
ATGTTTGGCTTCGAGATCCTGCAGCGACCGCATCAGCCTGTCGTAGTCGAGATCCGAAATCTCGGGCGTGGCCTGCACGTAGTACAGGGCATCGTGCCGCCGAATCGCGGCGCGCAACGATTCGATCTGGTCGCGAATGGAAGTGCTCATCGGAGTTCAACTGCGGGAAGGGTGAATCGTGTCAGCCAACGACCGCGGGCATGATGAGCGAGAAGATCGGGAGCCGCAACAGAGCACGGAGTGAATTGAGGGGCTGTGCCAACCTCGTTTCACCCCGAGCCAGCGGCGACGGTGTCGTGTGCGAGCGTTCGCGACGGACAACCACAAGACTCGGGTGTCGAACGACCATCTCCGTCGCCGTTGGCTCCGGGTGAAACGAAGAATGGACTGGCGATCGTGAGAATCGCGGTCCGGCGACCGCGCGATCAGAAACTGTCCGAGGCCAGCGGGACGACATCGTCCTCGGGCTCAAACTCGTCAGCGGGCCTGTCGTTGGACTTGCGGTGCTTGATCGGGCGCATCTGCATGATGGAGGCTTCGACGACGAAGTCTTGGCCGACTTCCGGAATGGCCACCGGAAGGTCCATGCTGAGCGGAGCGGCGATCCCGTTGGATCGGGGTGCGGCGGGTCGCTCGGGGCGCGGCTCATTCACCGGAAGCTTGCTCGGCACGGCGGGAGACGCTTCGGTCTGCAACCGAAACCGGACATCCCCGATCGCCAGTTCGTCACCCAGTGACAGCCCCGTTTCCTTCCGCACCCGCGACCCGTTCACGAACACGCCGTTGGTGCTCCCCAAGTCGCGGATCACGAATGAATTGTTGACTTGGGCGATGCAACAGTGCTTGCGCGAAACTTTGCGGCTGTGGGTCAGTGACACGTCACAGTCCGCCTGGCGGCCGATCAGAACGATCGCCTTTTCCAGCGGAATCAAGCACGAACCTGGATCGAGCGGAACGAGAAACGCCGACATGAGGTTGGCCTCCGGAAGTGCAGTTCGCCTGCGAATATAAGCAACCGCTGTGGCAAAAGGAATCCGTTGGTGGCAATGTTCAAAAGTTTGAACACAACTCCGTGCGACGGTCCGGCTTCATTTCGATCGGCAGATTCTGTCGGTGTCGGCCAGAAAATGACACGCGGCCCC
>JANMLE010001283.1:0-2635 GCA_031372385.1 Planctomycetota bacterium
GGACATCGACTTCATTGCGGTCGACAGCGAGGTCGACGCCCTGCTGCTGGAGGCGCGGCTGATCAAGGACATCCAGCCCCCCTTCAACACCGAATTGAAGGACGACAAGACGTTCCCGTATCTGGAGATCTTCGTGCGCGAGGAATATCCGCGCGTCGAGTTCACCCGCAAGCCGCGACCGCGCGGCACGAAGTTGTACGGACCGTTCACCAACGCCAAGAAGCTGCGCGGCGCGATCGCCGTGTTGCAGCAGGTCTTCCGCTTCCGCACGTGCTCGTTGAACATCAAGCAGGACGACGAGCGCTGGCGCTGGTTCCGGCCGTGCCTGTTGGCGAGCATCAACCAATGCACGGCTCCGTGCAACCTGCGGATCAGCCGCGACGACTATCGCCGCGACATCCGCAAGCTCCGGCTGTTCCTCGAAGGCAAGAAGGTCCGCTTGTTCCGCGAGCTGCGGGAAGAGATGCAACTCGCGGCGAAGGAGTTGAAGTACGAAAAGGCCGCGCGGCTGCGCGATCAGATCAAGGCGCTCGAAAACCTGAATCTGCGCGGTGATCTGAAGCAGCACGCGCAGCCCGAGGTCTTCCAGGTCGACCCGCGCCGGGGACTGCTTGGCCTGAAGAAAGTCTTCAACCTGCCGTCGGTGCCGCGTCGCATCGAAGGGATGGACATCGCGCACCTGCAAGGGGGTGAGACCGTTGCCAGTTGCGTGCAGTTCATCGACGGGCTGCCGTTCCGGCACGGATACAGGCACTTCAAGATCCGTACGGTCGACGGGGTCGATGACTTCGCCTCGATGCGCGAAGTGGTCAGCCGCCACTTTCGACGGCTGCAACAGGAAGGGGCCGCGTTTCCCGACATCCTGCTGATCGACGGCGGCAAGGGACAACTGAGCGCGGCGATGGCGGCTCTGGGAAGCATCGGTGCCACGCCGCCCTTCGTCTGCTCACTGGCCAAGCGCGACGAGGAGATCTTCCTGCCGGGCGAGTCCGAGCCGAAGGTGCTGAGCAAACATTCCTACGCGCTGCGGCTGTTGCAGTATGTGCGTGACGAATCGCACCGCTTCGCCCAAAGTTACCACCACCAACTGCGCAAGAAATCGACGATGGACAACGACGGTTGAGCCGGCTGTTTCATGGCCCGGGAAATGCCGCGACCATCGGCGCTCCATGCGAGAATAGGAGTGGCTTTTCGGACAGCCTCTCAAAGAACGCGGCGAGCCGGGTCGAAAGGCCCGGCTCACGGCATCGGCATCGCTTCGATGCGATGCGACTCGTCATCGGCGCGGCGACTACTGGCGTTTGAAGCCGTAGTCTCCGTTGGTCTGATCGAAATCGAGGGCGCTCAAACTCGTCCGAAACTTGACGTCGGAATATGTGTACTGCTCGATCAGGGTGGCTTCGTCGAGGTCGCCGTCGACCGGGGCCGCATCTTCGTTGGGCCAGGCAAAGTTCTTGATGTACAGCGGCACGCACCATTCCCTGTCGATCATGGTGATCGACTTCCGGTATTCCTTCGACGATTCCCGATCCCGGTATTCGAGGAGATAGCAGCAGCACTGGCGGTCGCCCACCGACTGGTCTTCCAGTTGCCGGCAACTGGAAAAGTTCTTCAACTCCAGATCCTTGGCGTTGTACTCCACAATCGTTTCCGCCAGGTAGAGCAGACCGGCGCGGGTGATGGGATAGCGGGATTCCTGCATGGCGAGCGAGCTGTCCGGCGGCATCAGGATCGCGGGCAACCGCGCCTTCCAGCCCCCCGCATGGACCAGCATCTTGCCGTCGTTCACGCCGTCGACATACATGACTTCGCGGCCGGTGTCGTGGTCGCGCCACTTCAGATAGATGCTGAACGGGACGTGCCGCAGCTTCATGCTCATCGTCTGTTCGCCGAGCAGTTCGCCGCCAACCAGCTCGCGCTTGGTGAATTGCGCGGTGTAATCCGGTGTCGCCCTCAGGAAGGCGATCCCCTTTCCGAGCTGTGCAATCTTTTTCGCCAGATTGCGCTCGGACAATTGTTCGGGAGTCAGGTTCTCATCGGCGGGCTGCTCCACCCGTGTTTGCTCGGAGATGATCATCGGGGTTGGCGAGACCGTGGCGATGCGGATGGTGTCGGCGCCCGCCGGACGGGGCGGACATTCCAAGTGCAGGAAGGCGATGGTGAGGCAGGCGACTGCCGCCGCCGTTCCGTTGGCCTTGTGTTGGGGATGGAGAGACTTGACGCGGCGCAGCAGGAACCTCATGCGGAACTCTCCCGAAGCAGCAGGGACAATCAAAGATGGAATGAACGCGAAGAGAGGGAGGCGGAGTGCGCAGGGGAGGTGGGGGCTGGAGATCCGTGGCCAATCACGATTCCAGCAGGGTTCCCCGCAGCGATCCGACCACGTTTAAGAATCGGCCAGTGCCGCCGATCGCTGTGAATGGAATGCCGTCAGTCGTCGCGACCGGTTTTCTGGTCGCAGCGGACAAGGTTCGCGTGGTTGGCAAACTCACCGCGGATTGACGCGCCTCGCGAATCGTCACGGCCACACGGGCGGAACGGATTGCGCGACCGGCATCTCTTCAAACATGGGACAGGTTTTCCACCTGTCCGTAGCTGAATTCGCTAGAATTCAGCGAAGCATCGATCCACGACC
>JANMLE010001307.1:0-1205 GCA_031372385.1 Planctomycetota bacterium
CCGACAAGATGGCGAACAGCGTGCTCGAAGACGAGATCCTGGAAGCCCTTGATGGTTGCGATGCGGAGCAGCGCGAGATCAAGGAACTGGAGCAGGCCGCCGCCAACGTCGAAGCCGAACTCGCCAAGTTCAGCGCCACCGTCAAGCAGCGCGAGCCGGATCTGAAGACCCAAAAGGCGGCGATGGAAGCCCAGGTGGGCGACATCGAAAAGGTGCTCCCCCCCGAAGTCATTCCGCAGTACCGCCGGCTGGTCCAATCCTACGGTGCCCGGGCGTTGTCTCCCGTGCGCGGCACAGCGTGTGGCGAGTGTTTCGTCGGACAGCGGCAGCAAACGATCGTCGAACTTCGCGCCGGCAAGTTCATTTTCTGCACGTGCGGTCGCCTGATGTATCTGGCCGAGGACGATTGATGCGCTGTCACGGTTCGCGCCGCGTGCGACCGTGTTCCCTCTCCGCATCATGTTGTCCCTTCGCATCATCGGCACGGGGTGGCGTGGTGAATTCTCAACGGCGGTTGAGTCGCATTCCATCCTCTGTGACGAGCAGTGTCGAGCAACCGTCGTTCCCGACAGTGGTTCCGACATTCGCTTGAGTCTGTGGCCAAACGGCCCGCGTTTTGCGTTTCGGTTTGATCGCACGCCAGGCAGTCGTTGTCCTGGCCCTGATCAACCGACGCCAAGCCGGGACTCGTGCCGCATGACGCTCCAGAGACACTTCAAACGGATGCTGATCGAAGTTCAGGACGATCTTCTCCTGTTGCATGTTGGCGAAATGGACATCTGGGACGGAGCGGATCTGGCCCTGCTGCGCGAAGGATTGTTCAAGCTGATCGAGCAGGAGCGCTGCCGGTCGATCGCCATCGACATGCGGTTCGTGAAGTACATCCCGAGCGGATTCTTCGGGATGCTGTTCGACTGGCAGGAAAAGCGCGGGGTTCAATTCGCCCTGACACCCCCCCAGCCGAATGTGCAGCGGATGCTGTGGTTTCAGCGGTTCTTCCACTTGAACCCGGCCGGTCTGTACGAACTGCGGACCGACTCCGTCACGCCGATGACGCCCGCGGCCATCGGATCATCCGACCGCCTGATGACGGCGACACTGTAGAGCCGCGTCCAAATGGAATGCGTCCTGACCACTACTGTAGTCCCGTCGCTCCGCCGACGTGACGATTGCAATGCCGACACACAAGTGCAGCAGTACCCGAT
>JANMLE010001311.1:0-2678 GCA_031372385.1 Planctomycetota bacterium
AACGTGGGGTACGCTTCCAGCGTGCCCGCTTTCTTCCCGCCAGAGCACGTTCAAAACGTGCTCCACGTCCGTTTTCAACGGGCGGATAGCCCGGATGATTCACCACGAAATACTCGAAACACACGAAAGGAAAACGTTGAGGCAGGTTCGTTGACGCGTCAGTCCTTGGACGGAGCGACACCATGCTTCGGGTGACCTGCGACGCAACCCTCAGCCTTTCGTGTATTTCGTGTATTTCGTGTATTTCGTGGTTCAATCCATGAATCATCCGGGTTTGGTTCCGATTCCGATGGTGGCCGGAGAGGGATCCTCTCCGGCGTGTGACTGGTTTCCAGTGTCGTGCGAAATCCGTCACTTCAGTTCCATGAACCGCACACACACCGGGCTGGCGACTTGTACGCTCGACTCGGTTGGCGTCAGTTCTCCGGTCGATGGGTTGATGCGGAACACAATCACGTTGCCGCCCGATTGGTTCGCCACCAGCATGTAGTGACCGGTCGGCTCGATGGCAAAGTTGCGTGGCGTCTTGACGCCCGTGCCCTGATGGCCGACTGCCTTCAGCTCGCGCGACTGGGGGTCGATCGAGAAGATCGCGATCGAGTTGTACGGGTCGCGGTTGGAGACGTAGACGAACTTGCCCGACGGATGCACGACGGTCTCCGCGGTGCTGCCCCCCTTGCGAACGACGTCTTTGGGCAGCGTGGACAGCACTTGCTTCTGCGTCAGGACGCCTTTGTCGGCGTCGTAGTCGCAGCGGATGATCGTCAGGTCAGACTCGCCGTTGATGAACGCGGTCTTGCCGTCGGGATGCCAGGCGAAATGCCGCGGCCCGGCCCCCTTCGGCGTGTCGAACGCGCCGTGCGGAGTGAGCGTCCCCTTGGCGGCATCGAAGGCGTAGATGACCACTTTGTCCTGGCCGAGGTCACAACAGAGGGCGAACTTGTTGGCCTTGTCGACGTGGATCGAATGCCCGTTCTTCCGCGGAGCGACGTGCTGCTGGAACGACGACGCCGGGCCGAGCTTGCCGTCGGCCGCGATCGGAATGCAAATGCAGCTTCCACCCGAGTAGTTCGCGGCGAGAACATTCTTGCCGGTCGGATCAACGACCAGATGGCACGGTGCCCCGCCCTGCGACGGCTGCGAATTGAGGAACGTCAGGCTGCCGGTCTTGTCGTCGATGGCGAACGCGCTGACTTTCGCCTCCCCTTCGTTGACGGCATAGAGGAACTTCCCATTCGGATGAAACGCGACGAAGGACGGGCTGCTCGTCTCACCGGCCAGCGTCGCGGCGGACAGCGAACCGTCCTTGAGATTCAGCTCGCACTGGTAGATCCCCTTGCTCATCGGGCCGGTGTACGTGCCGAGGTAAACGCGATATTTCTCCTGCGCCTGCGCGGACGCGGACACGGCAACAAGGAGGAACGCGGCGAGGGGAAGTCGGATGCTCATGAATGCGGTCTCCGTGGAAGGTCGGGTGTTGTCCTGTCGCGATGCGGGGGGGATTGTCGACGAACGCGGAGTCAAAATCTACGGTTGGTGCCGGGCACTGGAGACGAAACTCAAGCGAGCGGCCTTGAGAGCCTGGCTCGGTTCATGGCAGAATTCGGCGACGCCCTGCCGCCTCCCTGGATCGAACCCCTCCCATGACGACTCTTCTTCGACTGCCGACGGCTCTTCTCTTCACGGTCTGCGTGACGAGCCAATTCGGCTCGTTCGTTTCCGCTCAGGACGCGAAAGATCCGGTCCTGCAACCCGGTACATTTCCACCACCGAACTCCGGCACATATCTCGCGGGGGAACTGGTCGTCACCGATCCGGCCAATCGCCGAGGGGGCTTGCGGCTGGATGGCAACGAGCCTCACGATCGCTATCACAGCGGGCCGCTGCATTACTTCGCGATGCTCCCTTACGGGATGATTTCATTCAACGGGGCTCCCGCCGAACTGCGCGACATCCCGATCGGCACTCATGTGCATGGCTACTTCCACGTGCCGCCGGTCGGTGAGGAAACCACGATTCCACTGTTGCCGAAGGACATGGCGAAGTATGAAGTCAAACAGAACCACGCCGTGTCGCTGGAAGACGATTTCAGTTTCTACCAACGTCGCGGCCAGAGTTGGAAAGTGGTGTCGCTGGATGCGAACAAAGGCAAAATCAACGTCACCCCGTCGGGCCAAATGGCGAAGGACGGAATCAACACGGCCTACACCTTCGACATCGACGATATCACGCGAGTCTGGAGAGGCCGCACGCTGGTTGATCTGGCGGACATCGCGCCCGAGCAGGTCGTGCAGTTCAATCTCGGCTGGTCGCCAGGGTGGCGAGACAAGGAATTCAAGGTCTCGGAAATCTGGCTCGATGACGAAAGCCGCAAGTTCGCGACGGATCTCCAGCGACGCCGGCATGTGAAGTACCAGAAGCAGCGTTGGCTTCCGGGTTGGATCGACTCGGTGGAAGACAACGACTTCGGTGGCGGGACCATCACGCTCACACTGTTTGGCGGCATGGACCCGTCGCTGTATGCCGAGTTGAACGCGACACAGGAAAAAGGCTTCGGTGTGGCCGTTGCCGAGAAGTCACTGCGCACCTGGTTCCACCGCAGCGACAAGAAGATCGGCCAAGTGATCGAGTGGAAAGAAACCGAGAATCCTCCGCCTGGTAACAGCGGCATTCACGTC
>JANMLE010001316.1:0-5939 GCA_031372385.1 Planctomycetota bacterium
GCCGTCCGACCGGAAGCGCCCCTGGCCGCCAGGTCGGCGCAGTTCACTCCGAAGGCCGCGCGAGTCCTGATGATCTTCTGCTCCGGTGCCGTCAGCCACGTCGACACGTTCGACTACAAGCCCGAGTTGGTGAAGCGCGACGGACAGCCGCTCCCCGGTGTCGACAAGCTCGTCACGTTTCAGGGTGAGAACGGCAACTTAGTCGCGCCGCAATGGCCGTTCAAGCCGCGCGGTGAATGCGGCAAGATGATTTCCGACCTGCTCCCCAATCTGGCGGAACTCGCGGATGAGATCTGCTTCATCCACTCGATGACCGCCAAGAGCAACACGCACGGACCGGCCGAGAACCAGATGAGCACCGGCTTCACGCTAGACGGCTTCCCCAGCATCGGTGCCTGGGCGAGTTACGCGCTGGGATGCGAGGCCGCGGACCTGCCCGCCTTCGTCGCCATCCCCGATCCGCGCGGCGTGCCGCAGGCGGCCTCCAACAACTGGAACAGTGCGTTTCTTCCCGCCGTGTTTCAGGGAACGCCGTTCAATGCCGACAAGCCGATCGCCAACCTGAGCCGTCCGCCGGAAGTCTCCGCCGCGGCCGATGTCGCCACGCGCGACTTCCTGAAGCGCCTGAACGAAGAGCATCTGCGAAAGCATCCCGGCGACACCGATCTGGCGGCGCGCATCGCCAGCTACGAACTCGCCGCGAAGCTGCAACTGCGGGCGGTCGAAGTCTCCGACCTTTCCGGGGAAAGCCTTGAAACACAGAACCTGTACGGGCTGCACGACGCCAACAAGACCAAGGCGGGCTTTGCGAGGAATTGCCTGCTCGCCCGGCGGCTGCTCGAACGGGGCGTGCGGTTCGTGCAGCTCTTCAACGGCGCCTATGCGATGGGCGAGGGGGTCGGGAACTGGGATGGTCACAAGACCCTGAAGTCGCAGTACACCGTTCACGGCCCGATCCTCGACCAGCCCGCCGCGGCCCTGTTGCGGGATCTGAAGCGAACCGGGTTGCTCGACGATACGCTCGTGGTGTGGGTCACGGAATTCGGCCGCATGCCGACGTTTCAAAAGGGGGCCAGCGGTCGCGATCACAATCCCAAGGGGTTCACCGCCTGGATGGCCGGAGCGGGCGTGAAGCGGGCCTTCTCGTACGGCGCGACCGACGACTTCGGTCATATCGCGGTCGACAAGGTCGCCACAATCTACGATCTGCACGCGACGATCCTGCACCTGCTGGGCCTCGATCACGAACGACTCAGCGTCTACCACAACGGCATCGAACGCCGGCTGACAGACGTGCATGGCCATGTGTTGAACGAGGTGCTGGCCTGAACTCGGTTGCCCCGGATTATTCATGGCCCTCAAAGAGCCGTGACTGACGCGCTGTTTGTAGCTGAATTCGCAAGAATTCAGCGGAACATTGGACCACGACCTGAGTTCTTGCGAACTCAGCTACGACGCCATGAATAATCCGGGTTGACACGATTTCGCAAGGCGAGCGATCGTTTGCGGGACAGGCATCGACAGCAGTCGACTTCAACAGAACAGCCCGCCGGATGCCATATGCATCCGGCGGGCTGCTGTCATTTCTGAATCGTCCCGGCGGCGGTCGTTCAAACCACCTTGGTCAGGCCCGGAACGGCGATCGGGTACGATCCGTCCTCGCGCGGCATGACCGGCGGATCAGCATCGAATGCGAACTTCTTCGGCATCAGGCTGATGTTCGAATTGATCGCGCTGTCCCAAGTAATTTCCTTGCCGGAGTAGGTACACATGCGGCCGAGGATCGAGGTCATCGAACTGTACGCGCCGTTGTCCGCCTCGTTGTATTCCAACCCCTGTCGGATTGCCGCGGCGAGGTCGTCGTGTTCGACCTGGTACGGATCCTTCGAGTTTCCTGCGAAGTGGTAGGCTTCGCCGCCGATCGGCATCACGTGTCCGGCGGGGTTCGAGGTTCCCTTCGAGCCGTGGACGAACTCGCTGACGTTGTTCCAAGTGTTCGGGATGTGCCGGCACTGGCTGTACATCCGACTGCCGTCCTTGTACTCGAACTCGACGGCATGGTGGTCGTAGATCTCACCATACTTTTTGTCGATGCGGACCTGCCGCCCCCCCATGCCGTTGGCCTTCACGGGAAGCTGTCCCTTGACCCAGTTGCCGACGTCGAGGTTGTGGATGTGCTGCTCGCAGATGTGGTCGCCGCAGAGCCAGTTGTAGTAGTACCAGTTGCGCATCTGGTACTCCATCTCGCTCTTGGCCTGAGCCCGGGTGATGCGCGGATCCCACACGCCGCCGCCGTTCCAGTAGACACGCATCGCGATGATCTCACCGATCGAGCCGTCGTGAATCCGCCGCAGGGCTTCCAAGTAGGGAGCCTGGTGATGGCGCTGCAGACCGACACCAACCTTCAGCTTCTTTTCCTTGGCGATCTTGTTGGCTTCGAGAATCTGCCGGACGCCGGGCGCATCGACGGCCACTGGCTTCTCCATGAAGATGTTCTTGCCGGCCTTCACGGCGTATTCGAAATGGATCGGACGGAAGCCGGGAGGCGTGGCGAGGATGACCAGATCGACGCCGCTGTCGATCACCTTCTGATAGGCATCGAACCCGGAGAAGACCTTTTCGGGCACGACCTGCACGCGGTCGCCCTTTTCCTTCAATCCCCCCTTGATGCCATTCATGACATTGCGGGCGTTGTCTTCGAACGCATCGCCGACGGCGGTCAGCTTGACGTTGCCGTTGGTGGAAAGTGCCTGCATGGCGGCTCCCGTTCCGCGCCCGCCGCAGCCGACGAGTCCCACCTTGATCGTGTCGTCGCCACTGGCGTAGACAGAACTGTTCAGACTGAACTGCGCCAGCGCGCCAGCGCTGAGCGCCGCCACGGTGGACGACTTCAGGAATTCACGTCGACTGGACTCTGAGGGGTGTTCCATTGCGGTTCTCCAGGAGATGTTGGGCGGGACGGGGACAACAGACGACTCACGGGACTGATCACGCCGGATGTCTACTCGTCGACGGTGATACGTTCCTTGACGTCACTCGGCACGACGGCATCCAGGCGAAGATTCTTGCGCTCGTCCGCCGAGGGAACCCGGAACGGACGCAGGATTCGGAATCCGACGAACTGGGCGTCGGTCATGTACCAGGCACTCTTCGGCAATTGCGGGTCTTGGTCCTTCCAGTCGGGATGCGAGGCGAGGCGTGTGGCACTGCGGGCCTTCAACGGCTCGAACATCCACGATCCGCCGCGCGCGACGCGGGGATACTCCACATCCGCCTGACACAGGGGAAAACTGGCAATCTTGTCCGCGGGAAACTTCGCGTAGAAGTCCGGTTCGTACTTGTCCTGCACCCATTCGGCGACGTTGCCGTGCATGTCATGCAAGCCCCACGGATTCGGTTTCTTCTTGCCGACCGGGTGATACTTGTTTTCGCCTTCGACGGGGCTGTTTCCCAAATGCCAGGCATAGTCGTCGATCTTGGCCGGATCATCGCCGAACGAAAAGGCGGTCGTGGTTCCCGCGCGGCAGGCATATTCCCACTCCGCTTCCGTCGGCAGTCGGTAGTACAGCCCAGTCTTTGCCGAGAGCCATTCGCAGTATCTCTTGGCGGCGTGCTGAGTCATGCAGATCGCGGGGTATCCGCCGTCCTTCCCCATGCCGAACGACATGTCGGTGTAGGGCGGCGTGGGCTTGGTGATGGCATCCGCCACCTTGTCCAGCGGAGTGGGGGTGATGTTCTGAAACTTGCGCAGCTTGCTGTCCATCAGCAGCGACCAGAGTTCGAATTCTTCCCATGTCACTTCGTGCTTGCCCATCCAGAACGGCTCGACTTTGACCTTGTGCTGGGGCCCTTCGTCGGCGGCGCGTTCGGCTTCACCCTTGGGGCTGCCCATCAGGAATTCGCCGCCCGGAATCGGCACCATGTCGAACGCGACTTCGGTGTTGGCGATCTTCTGCGTGTACGGCTTCATCTCTGCGGGGGTCTTCGCGGCCGACACGTTTTCCGCGGCGAGAACACCCGTCGAACAGACCGTCAGAGAGAGACTGCCTAGAATGGCCAGCCCTTGAAGAAGCCGTTGGTGCCAGCGTAGGCTCAATCGTGGCTTCGCTGTTGTTCCACGCGCCTGATTGGTTCGAATCATGGATACACGTTCTGATCTTGGGGGCGGTCGATGCAGCCAGCCACCGCACGGCCACCGGTGGATTGCGCCGTGCGCCATCGCGGTGTGCCTGCTGTGGAACTCTTCGATCTCCAAGGCACAGTCAGCGGAACGATTTGAATTCCGCGAGCCGCATTTGGGGACGATCGTCGAGGTCACACTATACGCACCGGATGAAACAGTCGCCAGTGATTCCGCCCGCGCCGCGTTTGCCCGCATCGCCGAACTGAACCGGATCCTCAGCGACTACAATCCGGACAGCGAAGTCCTGCGGTTGTGCCGGACAGCGGGAACCGGACAGGCCGTCCCCGTCAGCCAGGAACTGTTCGAAGTTCTCGCCAAGTCGCTCGAAATCTCCGCGGCGACCGACGGTGCCTTCGACGTCTCCATCGGTCCCGTCGTCAAACTGTGGCGCGCTGCCCGACGTCAGCGAAAGCTTCCCTCAGAAGACCAACTGGCCGCCGCCCGGCAACTTGTCGGTTGGAAGCAGATCCATCTCGACTCGAAGGAACGGACTGTCGAACTGAGGAAGAAAGGGATGTCGCTCGACTTCGGCGGCATCGCCAAGGGCTACATCGCCGATCAGGCGCGGGCCGTTCTTGTCACGCGGGGCATCCGCCAATGTCTGGTGGCCGTCGCGGGGGACATCGCGGCAGGAGATCCTCCCCCCGGCCGCGATTGTTGGCGCATTGGTGTCGCGCCGCTGGACAAGCCCGATGGCGATCCGAGTCGATACGTTCGGCTGGTCAACGGCTCAATTTCGACGTCCGGCGACGCGTTCCAATTCGTGGAGATCGGCGGAGTCAGATACTCACACATCGTCGATCCCTCGACGGGACTCGGCTTGACCCGGCGCAGCAGTGTGACTGTCGTGGCTCCCAACGGAATGGACGCCGACGGACTCGCCACCGCGATCAGTATCCTCGGTTCGGATCGGGGTCTGAAGCTGATTGAACAGTCGAAGGGAACCGCCGCGCTGATCGTGGTGGCCACGGACGACGGGCTGTCCGTGACCGAGTCGCCGGGGTTCGCGAAGTTTGTCGATGACAAATAGAGCGAAGCCTGAGACTCTCGAATCGAAGCCGGCCACACCCACAGCGCTGGCCTGAGAGCCAGCGCTGACCTGACAACGGCAGCGCTGGTCTGACAGCGGTCGTGGTGGTTTTAGCCCGGAGGGCGGCAGATCGTAGCCCACGGCGCAAGCCGTGGGAAATCGGCAGCATTCTCCCATCAGCCCGGAGGGCGACACATCGAAGGAAGCTGAAGGTTCATCGAAGTATCGCCCTCCGGGCTAATGCGGTCTCTTCGCCACTCAACCCACGGCTCGCGCCGTGGGCTACGATCTGCCGCCCTCCGGGCTGAAGAGGCTGTCTCAGCCTTCAGCTACGAAACGGCCAAGTTAGCGCTGTAGGTCTACTTGCCGATGCAGAACTTGCTGAAGACGCGGTCCAGGATATCGTCGGTGTAGATCACTCCGAGGATTCGTCCCAGATGATCGAGCGCTTCGCGGACGTCGACGGCAATCAATTCGTCGCCCACCGATGGAACGCCGGCGGACTCTTCCGCCCGGTTCAGGGCTTCGGCGACTGCTTCGAGGCTTTCGCGGCACCGCGCGGCGGTCATCCCCAGCCATTGCCGCCCGGCACCGCGCGAGGCGGCGAGACACCCGCGCAGTAACTCGGCGAGCGAGTCCAATCCTTCGCCCGTCAGCGCGCTGATCTCGGGCGGGCCGCACGAATGCACATCGATCTCGTGCGCCGACGCCGCGCCGTCCAGCAGC
>JANMLE010001326.1:0-2564 GCA_031372385.1 Planctomycetota bacterium
GTGTTTGCTGTCTTTTCAGCCCGGAGGGCGACAGATGGTAGCCCACGGCGCGAGCCGTGGGTGGAGTGGCAGAGGGACCGCATTTAGCCCGGAGGGCGACACTTTGACCGACCGTTGAACTTCCTTCGATGTGTCGCCCTCCGGGCTGTGGGAGCCTGTTGACATTCCCCACGGCTCGCGCCGTGGGCTACAATCTGCCGCCCTCCGGGCTCAAGAAGTCTCGTTGGTTTTCAGCTACGAAACACCCAAGTCAGCGCTGTAGGTTTAGAACTGTGCCTTATTTTCGTCTTCATTCTGACTCCTGAATTCTGACTTCTGGCTTCCCAACCATGACCGCATCCGTCCTCTCCCGCTACTTGAATCCTGAAGTCCTCAGCCGTGTGGCCGATCGGCCGGTGGAGCCGCGTGGACTTGTTGTTGGCAACCTCGCCGGGGCTCACAAGTCGCCGCTGTCGGGCTTCGCCGTCGAGTTCGCCGGGCACCGCGATTACATCGTGGGGGACGATCCGCGGCACATCGACTGGCGGCTGTATTACAAGCGGGACCGGTTGTCGATCAAGCAGTACGAGATGGAGACCAACTTCGTCTGCCATCTGCTGCTGGATGTCAGCGCCTCGATGCGGTACGGCGACGCCGGGCAGCAGAAGATGCTGTACGGAGCCCAGGCCGCGACCACGCTCGGGTATTCGATCGTCCGGCAAAACGACAAGGTGAGTCTGGCCACGTTCGACGACAAGGTCCGGGGCTACGTGCCGCCGGGGAACTCGCTGGCGCAGATTCATCGGATGACGCATCATCTCGACGAAATCGAAGCGGTCGAAAAGACGCGGATGGCCGACTGTCTGACCGAACTGACCGGCCGCATGGGCCGCCGCGAAATCGTGATGATCTTCAGTGACTTCTTCACCGACTTGGAAGCCCTCGAAAGCGCCCTGCAGCGGATGAAGTACCACCGCCACGAAGTCGTGCTGTTCCACGTCCTGCACCACCACGAGCGAACGTTCGAGTTCGAGGGGATGGTCAAGTTCCTGGGGCTGGAAGAGGTCAGCGAATACCTGACGCAGACGGAAGACATCCGCCAGGGCTACCTGGAAGCGGTGCGACGCTATGAAACCGCCTTCGACGACCTCTGCCGCCGCAACGCGATCGAACGGATCGTGATCGACACCAGCCATAACTTGGGCGACGACCTGGTCGACTACTTGAACCAGCGGTCACGGGTGCGCGTCCGATAGCCGAGCGTCCGACGGGTGGATTTCCGGTCCGGCTGAATCGGCCGAAACGATGTCGGTCTTCCGCGATCGATTGACCTCGCGCGGCCTTGTCTGAGACGTTTGAACGGTACGCCAACGGCGTGGGCGCGAACAACGGTTCGCTCCCGCCTGCGCGCACGCCGTTGGCGTAGCGGTTAAACGAAAACGTCTCATTTCGGGCCGCGCGAGGTCTATCGCCCGATTCGCTCGTCTCTGCTTGGCGGTGGTCGGCGCGGCTCTGCGGCAATCTCCCCGCACTCCCCCCAGCTTTGGTCCGCTCCCTGTTCGTCGCAGAGTTGGTATGCGGTTCCCAAAGCGGACGATTGTGTCCGGTCGGTGGATTCGGACGGACTGACCATGAAGTCGCCGCAACCGATAATCCGATAGTCCGATTGGCCAAGACTCTCGAACTCACTGCACGGTCGAAAGGCGAGGAGATGATAGAAGTCCAGGATCGGACGGCGGATCGCATTGTGGAACTCGAACTGCAACTGAGGACGCTGCAATTGCAGTTGCTTCAGGCGCAGAAGATGAGCTCCGTGGGGGTGCTGGCCGCGTCGATCACGCACGAGTTCAACAACATCCTGACGACCGTCATCAACTACGCGAAGATGGGGATTCGCCACAAGGATGCGGCTACGCGGGACAAGGCGTTCGACAAGATCATGGCCGCCGGCCAGCGGGCCTCGAAGATCACCACGGGGATGCTGTCGTACGCGCGGCATCATGGCGACCGGCGTGAACCAATGGAACTGGTGCCGCTGGTGGAGGACGTGCTGGTCCTGGTCGAAAAGGACCTGCAACGGTTTCGCATCAAGCTGGTCACGCAGTACGAATCGCGTCCGTGGGCCTCGGTGAATTCCGGCCAGGTCCAGCAGGTGCTGATGAACCTGATCGTCAACGCGCGGCAGGTGATGGAGTCGGGCGGGACGTTGACGGCGACCGTCCGGACGAATCCGGAATCGGGTCATGCGGAGATCAGCATCAAGGACACCGGTGGCGGGATTCCCGCCGAAAAACTGCGCCGCATCTTCGAGCCGTTCTTCACCACGAAGACGCTGGATGAGCGGGGACAGGGGGGCACGGGTCTCGGCCTGTCACTGGCCCGCGATGTCATGGAGACTCACGGCGGACGCATTCGCGTCGACAGCGCCGTCGGTGCCGGCACGACCTTCACACTCAAGTTCCCGCTGGTGCAACCGGCGACGGTGATGCCGACGAAACCGGCCGTGCAGAAGGTGGTCGCGGTGGGAAATTGAGGAAGAAGAGTGCAAAGTGAGAAGTGTTCAGTGCAAAGTGCAAAGCGCAAAC
>JANMLE010001335.1:0-8501 GCA_031372385.1 Planctomycetota bacterium
CAAGGTGGCGGTCATCCGGTCGTGGCAGGGGAAGAACGGCGGGCACGACACCGGGTCGCAGCATGTCACCAGCGGGTTCCTGCCGGCCGCGCGCGGCGGTCAATACTTCCCCAACTTTGGCTGCCTGATCGCGGCGCTGCAGGGGAACAAGGTGCCGGGCATGCCCGCTCATTTCGGGCTCCCCGTCGCCGCACGGTACACGAACCCGCCGGGATACCTCGGCCCGGCATTCGATGCCTTTAACGTGAAGGGCGATCCCAGCGCACCCGAACTTCAAGGGAGCAAGCTCGGGCTGTCACCGGTGCGGTTCGAGGACCGCCGGTCAATGCTCAGCCAATTGGAGAACCTCAACCGCCTGGCCGAGCGGAACCGTCTGCCGTTCGAGGCTCACGACAAGTTCTCCGATGAGGCGGTTGCGTTGCTGACGAGCGGCGCGATGGAGCGGGCGATGAATCTCACCGAAGAACCGCCCGCGCTGCGGGAGCGGTATGGGATGAACATCTACGGCCAGCGAGTCCTGTTGGCCCGGCGGCTGATCGAAGCGGGGGCACGCTTCGTCACGATCAACCATGCCGTGCAGGGTGGCCTCTACGGCGAGGGGACGACGAACGGCACGTGGGACGACCATCACCTGCTGTTCAACTCGATGATGTCGTTCGCCGACGAACCGTCACGACTTCCGGGCGGTTATAAGTGGCACCGCTACAACGGGCCGGGCAACCTGCCGCAACTCGACATGTCCCTCTCGACGCTGCTGGACGACCTCGAAGCGCGCGGCCGTCTCGATTCGACGCTGGTTGTGG
This sequence comes from Planctomycetota bacterium, assembly GCA_031372385.1. Taxonomy (GTDB): domain Bacteria; phylum Planctomycetota; class Planctomycetia; order Planctomycetales; family Planctomycetaceae; genus Schlesneria. The sequence continues at coordinate 804 of JANMLE010001335.1, forward strand.
TGATGGGCGAGTTCGGCCGCACTCCGCGCATCAACAAGGAAGCGGGCCGAGACCACTACCCTAATGCGGGCTGCGTCCTGATGGCGGGCGGCCCTGTTAACCGGGGCACTGTCATCGGAGCCACCGACCGCAACGGCAGCATTCCAATCACCCGCCCGTGGGGACCGGAGGACATCGCCGCGTCGATCTAACACGCGATGGGGATCGATCCCCATCGAACGTACTTCCCGCGTCTCCCGCGTCCGACTCCGATTGCCGACGGACAGGTCATCGACGGCCTGTTCGCATAGCACCGGCCGCTGTTGACGGGGCACCCTCAGCACCTTCCCTGCGACTTCACGCACGCGGCACCCCGCCATGCTCATCCGTCCGTTTCGTGCCGATGACCTGCCGACCCTGAAGCGGATCACCGTGGAAGCATTTGCCGGGGTGTCGATTGATGAGGGGCTGGAGCAACTTTTCGGCGACGTGAACCGGCACGACTGGCAATGGCGAAAGGCCCGGCACTTGGATGACGATGTGGCGCGCGATGCGGGCGGCATCTTTGTGGCCGAGGTCGATGGCCGGGTGGTCGGTGGCGTGACGACATGGCAGGACCGCGACGCGGGGATCGGTCACATCCCGAACATCGCCATCGACGCTTCGCACCGCGGACAGGGTCTGGGACGCAGGCTGCTCGAACACGCGCTGCAACATTTTCGAGACCACGGACTGACGCATGCCAAGATCGAAACGCTGGTCCAAAACGAGATCGGCCGGCACCTGTACACCTCGCTCGGCTTCCGCGAGGTGGCCCGGCAGATTCACCTTGTCGCCGAGTTGTGAAACGACACCAAGGTCAATCGCCCCCTGAATGAGCGGCGGTGGCACCCCGATCGAGCGGGTTGTTGCGTGCGGAAAATTGCTCGCCCGTTCGGTCCATCGACCCAGCCCCGCCTGCCTTCCGTGCGCCGCGGCAGTTCACCGCGGCGCAGCCACCGGCAGACTCTGGAAAGCTCGCCGCGTCAGAGTGTTCCACGTGGCTGCTGGTGGTGACGAGGGCATCCGTGCCGTCACCTCCGTCGGCACGCAGGTCGACGACCGATGACAACAGCATCCAGACGGCATCGTTGCCTTCACCCATCGCGACGGTTGCCGATTGCAGATCCAGTCCGATCAGCAACAGGCGGTCGTCCCCACTGGCGAGATTGGTCTGAAGCGAGAAACGCGGTGCGGCGGACAGCACGACGATCGGCTGACCGTTGATCAGCGTCCCTCCCTGACCGATGACGATCACTTGACTGCCGACTGATCTGACCAGCACTGAGTTGGCGGCATCGTCTCCGGTGAGTGTCAGTGTCTGATTCGCCGGTTCGTAGTCCGCCTGCACCCGGGAGGTTGGAGAACTCGCCGTGAGCGCCGTGCTGCCGACATAGGTGCCCCAGGTGTTGGCCGTGGAGGTCGCCCACATGGAATTGAACCACAGACGGCCGGTGTTCGAAGGATCGACACAGATGCCGTTGTAGTCGCCCCAGCGATTGCGACTTCCAACCAGAGAAACATAGGCGTTTTCACCCTCCTTGAGCAGTGCCAGCGGCTGGATCGATCCGTTCAGGTTGATCTGCGTGTAGAAGGCGCCGCCGTATCGGTCGGAGGCGGAGAAGTTGAACACCGTTCCGAGATTCCCCCCTCCCGAGACCGCGATCGCCGGGCGACTGTAGAAATACGGCGGAAGGCTGGAATTGCCGCCGAATCCAATCGTCACGTCGAGTGACTTGGTGAGGTTGGTGGTGTTGACGCCGATGTAATGGCAGGCACACGGGAATGTGCCGCGCTTCACCGTATGACAGGTATACAAGCGGCTGCCGCGATAAACGGCGTTGAGCAGACGGCAATCGCCCGCGTCGATTCTTGTCGAACTCCCCTTCTGGACAGCATCGTCCGGCACCGCCCAACTGTTCGTGGCGATTGTGTTGGAGAACAGGCTTGTTCCACCCTGCGGGATGCGGAAGACAACGATGCTGGAGCCTGCGCCCGATGTCGACGATGCGAGATACTCGGTGCCCGGAGCTCCAAACGTGACGGCCGGCTGGATCGAGTAGACACGATTGCCGAAGGGATCCCGAACGTCGCGCCATTCGTTCCCTGTCACACTTCCGCCGCTGTAAAACTCGCTCTTGCCATAGCGACGGACCTTGCAGTACTGGAACACACCCGAGCTGTTGAAGAAGTTCGCCGAGATGTAAAAGTAGGTGTTGTCGAACCCGAGTTTCTGGTAGTCGCCCCAGAGCGCCGTGTCCGTACTGGGGAAGTCAATGTCGCTGCGCAGATAGTAGGTCCACCAACTGCCACCGGAGGTTCCCGGAGTGGCGGTCTTGGTCACGGCCACGATGAACCAGCTATCGGTCTTGGCACCGTTCGTGGCGATCGAGACCACGACAAACCGGTTGGCGAAATGGTCGTATTCCACCCACGGGTCGAACAAGAAGACGGAACCGGACGGCTTGCCGAAGATGCCCTCCAGAGTGTTCGTGCCAATCGTGCCGCCGGACTTGTTGCTGATCCTCAGCGACGCGTTCACCACCTGCACGATGTGATTCGGTCCGACCGCCAGATGGGGGTCGGCGGGCCGGAATCCGGTGGAGGGAATTCCATTGAAGTTGACCCCCAGCTCCGGGGCTTTGGTCGTGGATTCCGACAGTTCCGGAACAGGCTCGGCGGAGACATTGCCCGCGGTGCCCGTCGGTCTGACATTGGCCGTGCGTGACTGGCTGTGATCGAATTCCTCACCCAGCGGAACCGCGCCGAACTGGGGGGACGCTGCCGCTTCTGCCGCGGACTTCCGGATCTGCTCGAGTGTCACCGGTGCCACGGCTTCGCCGACCTGACCGACCTGCTCGCCCTGTTTCAGCGACGGGGACGGCACCGCCGGGCCGTCGATGTTGTCAGCGGCCCAAGCCCGCCCGCCGAATGATGTGCAGGCCCACCAACCGATGGCCAGCAGCATTGTCGCGGCAGTGATGACTCGATACTTCTCCCTCTGACGTGTGTCTGCCCTTTCCCATGAGTTGATCATGGCTGCCTCCTGTTCCGTCTTGCCAAGACTCCAGCATGTATGAACACAGCGGGACGCGGCATCCAAACCTCGTGAGGCTGTGGAACGCGGTGAGACCACCACACCGATGGTCGGAAGCGATCAAGAATCCCCTTTCATGGTCATCATGCTAAGGCCGCGTTTGACCAAGTTACAAGACCCTGCTGGCGAGTTTCCAACGGCCCACTTTGCCATCCGTGCGCTGTCGCCGTCGGCTCCGGGGCAAACGAAATTCGCGGCGGCTTCTTTGAAACCGCTCGCGACAGGGACTGAATCGTTTCACCCTGAGCCAACGGCGAAGGGCTCGGGTGCCAGCGCCCCGATACGCGTGCCGACATGCCAGCGGAGACAGTCGCGACTGCCCGCTCCGCCTTCGCCGTTGGCTCAGAGTTTCACCTCACGCGGCCGAAGGTGAGTCGTTTCACCGCGTGGAGTATCGAGCGACTCCAATGTGTCACTCTCTCCCGCGCAAAGTAGAAAACCGAAGGCGTCCGTCCGTCGAGAAAGGAAAGCGGACGTGACCGACAGAAGTCGCGTGGACAGCGTTTCGTAGCACGGACGCCTCGTCCGTGCGCGAATGTCATGGGCGATTTCAGACGCACGGACGAGGCGTCCGTGCTACGGGGACTTTTGTCGGTCACGTCAAAGCGGCCATCAATTGCCGCAGTCCAAAACGATCAGAACGAATGGTCCCAGACGTCGCCGGTTCCCTTGACCCGCAGCGGGCCGAAGGTGTGTTGGATGCGGCCGAGCAGCGCGTCGGGTTTGTCGAAGTACGTCCCCAGCAGTTTCGTCAGCGCGGGATCGACAGGTTCCTTGTCGTCGCGCGATTGGAAGTGCGACAGGACGAGAAGCTGGTATGTCCCTGCGGGGACGTCGAGGCGGAACTGGCCGGCTTCATCGGCGGTGGTCAGGGCTCCGCCGAGGGCGTGCAGCGTGGCGGCGGCGAGCTTCGCGTCGGCGTCTCCATCGGACGGGCGGAAGCCGACAACCGACAACTTGGCCTCGCCATCGCGTTGCAGTGGGAAGGCGATGATCCGCGCGCCGCGGTCCGGTTGACTGGTGCCATCCGCGGACTTGTAGGTGATGCGGCCCGTCACCTGGCTGACAGCATTGGGCTTGTCATCGCTCACCGGTTTTGCGGGCGGCGACGACGATCGCAGCGCTTCCAAAACTTTGACGAACCGCTCGAACAGCATCCCCGCCACGAACGCGACCGCGAGCATCAGGACGACTTGAAGGATCGAGGTGCGGACTTGGGGAAGGCGTCGGTCCGGGGTGCGGCGCGGACCGGGCTCCGCTTCCGGATGATCGGCGGAGGCGGGGGGCGTTGACAACGAAGCCAACTCGGCGAGCAGGTTGCGGCCCGGTGACTTCGCATCGCCGGCGCGCTCGGAATCGAGCGATGCGCCGGGTGGCGGCGCGAGGATCTCATCGTCGTCGTCTTGAGCCGGCGGATTGATGGCGATCGGTGTGGGAGGGATCGGGACTTCGATCGGGATCGGTTCGACGATCAGTTGCGGCATTTCGTTTTCCGCATCGTCGTCGAAATCGTCCCCCGGCTCCGTCGGCTTCACCACCGGGTGCGAATCGGACGCGCCCAGCCGCGCCAGTTCATCGAGAGCCCGTGCCAGGTGCGCGTCTTGCAGGTTCAGTTCCGGCGCGGGGAGTGGTTGCAGCGATCCGTCGAGCTGCGGCACGCGAATCGACCGGCCGCAGGTCGGGCAATCAACGATCCCACCGGCCTGGGCTCGCGAGATCCCCAAGAATTGGCGGCAGTAATTGCAGCGAAACTTGATCGGCATGCCGGGGAGATTCCAATTTGCGATTTTTGATTTTTGATTTGGAAAAGAAGAGGGCTCCGGAACGCTGTCACTGTCTACGCGCCGTCGCAAGGGGGTCGGGAGTCTTTTTCATGCTGCACGACGCCGCTCAAGAAGGCTCAAATCGAGACCTTGCAGCATGAAAAAGACTCCCGACCCCTTCACAGAGAGACGCTCTCACACGGACGGACAAGGTGCCTTCAACGGGAATGAACGAGTGTCCAACGGGAGGTCACTGATCTCCACGTGATGGCGGATTACCTCGGTGCAATTCGTTGACGGCGAGGATGACGACCAGCGCGATGAAAGACAGAACGAAGACGGACAGCGCGACCAGTGTGACGCCGCGCACCGCATCCGCGCCCGTCCGATCGCCGAGTGACGTCAGGACGAATGACAGCAGGCCGGAGAGGACGGCGATTCCCAGTGATGCTCCGCCACCCCACAAGGCCCTGGCAATCCACACGCGCAAGTTCACAATCCCTCCCTCGTGACGTTCCTCCGACCGAACCGGGCAATCCAGATCGAATCACACCGGAGTGATGGGGCAGTGTCAAGGATGGGGCGCGATGTGAACGGGAGGCATGACGCCGCCCGTCTCGGAGAGTCCAACTACAGGCTGAAGTGACCTTCGCACGCCTGCCACACGATGACGGTCAGTCCCGCGGCGAGGCAGTAGTAGCCGAACCAATGCAGTCGCTGCCGGGCCAGCAGCTTGATCAGCAACCGCAGTGCCACAATCCCGACCACAAACGAGACGGCGGCCCCCGCGGCATACGTTCCCCACGGGGTCTGGCTGGCCGCGATCGCGCCCGGTTTCAGCAGCTTCAACGAGTCCAACAAAACGGCTCCACCGATGGCGGGAATTGCGATCAGAAACGAAAACGTGGCCGAAGCCTCACGCTGCATCCCGCACAGCAGGCCCCCGGAAATCGTGCATCCCGAGCGTGACACGCCGGGCAGAATCGCGACGGCCTGAAAACAGCCGACAATCAAACTGATGGGCCACGGCAGACGCCGCTCCGACTGCATTCCCACGGGAAACCGCTGACACAGCAGCAGCAGCAACGCGGTGACCAGGAATCCATATCCGGCGGCGACCGGGGACTTAAACAACTCTTCAAACGTCTTCTTGAACCCAATCCCGATGAAGGCCGCGGGAACCGACGCCAGCACAATCGACACGCACAACCACCAGTCCATCTCGGCCACGATCCGCCGCAGCCGCCCCAGGTACACGACCAGGATGGAACCGAGCGTTCCCAGATGCAGGGCGAGAATCAACGTCAACGGCTCTTCGCTGGACGTCCGTCCCTGCCAACGCTCCAACAGTTCATTGCCCACGACCAGGTGGCCGTCCGAACTGATGGGAAGGAATTCGGTGATCCCCTGAATCACCGCCAGAATCAACACTCGCACAGTATCGTTCATCCGACATCGGCTCCGAGATTGGCTGGACCACAAGTCCGCAAGGGGCGTTCCCAAACGGGGCGGGAGTCTAGCAACGGTCCCGGCAAGGGTCGAGATCGACCTGCTGCTCGCCTTACGCACGCGGCCCTGACTGAGTCGTTTAACCCTGAGCCAACGGCGAAGGTGTCGGGTGCCAGCGCCCTGATACGTGTGCCGACAGTGCCAGCGGAGACGGACGCATCTGCACGCCCCACCTTCGCCGTTGGCTCAGGGTTAAAAGACTCAAATGTCTCACTCTCCCCCGCGCGAGGGATAACAGGCTGTTGAAGAACACATGGAGCACGATTTCATCGTGCTCTAAACCCGACAAAAAAGGGCACGTTGGAAACGCACCCCACGGTTTTTAACAGGCTGTCACGCGTCGACGACCATCACCGAATTGCGGGACCGCCGTTTGGACGTCGCCGCCCGCAGGAGGGCGATCGACATGATCAGCGGTCCGACGGGACCGGGGGTCAGCCACAGCCACCAGACGAGTCCCAGCATCAGCCACGCGATCGTCGTCCGCTTGTCGAGCCATTCACCCCAGTCGAGGCGAATGAGCCGGCGGAACAGGGGAATGGCGACGAGACAGAGCAGGAGCGCGCCGACGGCATCGATCCAGCGCCGGTCCAGCAGCCAGAAGCTCACGGAATGATCGGTCGTGTCGAGACCGACACGCAGCGCTTGGGGCAGATCGATGAACGGTTCCTCGACCTGCCGCGCCCGCGATTCCGTGACTGCGGGCGGACGCGGTGTGGTCGATTCCAATTGGTTCAAGGCCGCCACCAAGCGGTTCCATCGCGCCAGGTGGGCCGGGAACTTTCGCGACGGTTGGGCGAAGCCCCGGGGAAGTCGCGCGGCGATTTGCGATTGCAAATCCAGGATCAGGCGGCGATTGGCCGCCGCCGCGCGCGGATCGTTGCCGAGTGACTCCTGCCGGGCGAGCAACATTTCGAGGCGATCCAGTGCCGCGTCCATCCAATCCAGTTGTTGAGCGCCATCGCGGCTGATCGTGAGACTGTCGCGGGGAGGGATGACTGTCACCAGCGTGTGGCGAACGTCGATACCGACCGGATGCGGCAGTTGCTCACGCTGGGTGAGCACCAGTCCCGTGGCTGGCGACCGCGACTGTTCCCACATCAACACTAAGAGCGACTCGCGCGCACCACCGATGAGCGGGATCTGCAGTTTTCCATCAACGGGAACCGGCAGCGACAACGGTCGTTCATCCAGGAAGACCGCGACCGGATGCAGTCCCGGCGGGATTTCGAACTGGATGGCGTCACGCGACTGCGAAAGATAGGCGCGGGAGATTCCGTGACGTCCCCCCTGCTCTGTCAACCACAGCGA
>JANMLE010001399.1:0-2163 GCA_031372385.1 Planctomycetota bacterium
GAGTCTTTTTCGGAGCGGCGGAAAGGAGCGCTCATTCATTGTTCAGCCGCAGTCCGCCGCTCCGAAAAAGACTCCCGACCCCTTCCGCCCGGCCTGAACTTGTTTGTCCACGAATCGCGCACGGTCATTTAGATGAAGGCATCTGTGTTAAACAAAGCCGTCTGCGAGTCTCACAAACGCCTGCGGCAAAGTCCGCCGATGAAAGCATGGCCCGCAAACTCGACGCCTGCGGAACACTCGACGGGTTGAATCACTTATCGGACGAGACGGAACCGCGGCTGCTGGCATTTTCGGCAACTTTGGTAGTTTTTGCCTGCCGGGAATAAACGTTAAAGTCGATGTTGGCCTGAATCAGCCGCTGGGGATCCGTCGGTGCTCCTTCATTGCCCCGTGTGAACTTCATGCTGCCAAAAGTGATCAGGCGCGACTGCGTTTCCAGTCCGTTCAAGAAGCCGGAGATGTCTCCGAAGGTGCCGCGGCAACTCAGGTGAAACGGATGCGTCGAGTACGACGCGGCATCAACGCTCGGCAGTGGTTCGAGACGAGTGATCACCAACCCGGAACGTTGCGCGTGACTGGCCACCTGGTGCAGGACTTCCGAAACGTGCGACTCGGTGGGGAGCACGACTTCCATTTGTTCGAGCCGGTCGCGGTCTTGTTCCACGCGCTTCTGCAGCTTGCTGCGTTCGTTGAGGAGGTCGGGAATCGACCCCACTTGGGCTTGAGCCTGCTTGATCTCGGCTTCGACTTTCTGCGCCGCGACCCGGCCGGGGCAGATGATGCCCCAGTAGTATCCGGCAGTCAGCACCGCGGTCCCAATGATGGCAATCCGCGTGTCATGTCGAACCAGGAATTTCACGATGCGTATCCTCGGTCGTGTGGCGTTTCATGCAGCCAAAGTTTCGTCTCTTCGCGGAGAGCTTGTGATTTTCTCGCCACCGACCTTGCGTCGGTGGTTCAACGGCTTCTGCGCTACTCAATTCTTCGAGAGTTTCGAGTAGGGCAGAAGCCGTCGAGCCACCGGGACAAGCCCGGTGGCGAAACAATCACACGCTGGGAGTGGGAAGATTCTTCGATGAGCGTCTTTGTAACACTCGGCCCCCTCACCCTAGCCCTCTCCCCCGAAGACGGGGGAGAGGGGACAAGAATCGCATTCGCATGTCTTTGCTACCCACTACCCACTACCCACTTCTCACTTCTCACTGCTGTCCTATTCCTGCGCACTCTCCCGGCGCGACGCGACCGGTGTGCCCGGTGCCGTCGGCGGGCGTTCGGTCCGTTTGCCGTTGAGCGGTCTGGTTCGCAGCCGGATGGCAAACGAGCGGAGTGTCTTGTCACCGCGCGCCTGCTGGTCGGTGAACAACAACTGCACCCGTTCGAACAACTCGGTCTTGTGCAACGCGGTCAGAAACTCCGAGACCTCCAGATCGTCGGCGGCGGAGCCGCGCAGGGAGATGATCAGCGAGCGGCGCGGCGTGAGTTTGGCGAGCCGATCCAGATCCAGTTGAACGGGATCGGCCGCTGGGGCCGCATTCGGCTTGTTCGCGCCGGCATTGGCTTCGGGGCGCACGACGGCCTCCGCACCGTCATCGACCTCCGAGTGGATCTCGGTCACCGACGTCTGCGCCGGCATGGCCCCGACGATGGCGGACAGCCACCGAGTCGGTGGCACCTGGGATCGCAGGCCATCCAGCAATCGCACGCCGTTTTCCGCGCGCTTCAACTCCGACTTCAAATTGTCGCCCGAGTCGATCTGCGACAGCACCGCGGTGGCCTGCTCCTGCATCCGGGTGCGGCGTGTGATGGCTTCGCCCAGGGAATGTCGCTGTGCCACCCAACCCACCCCCATCAACACCAGCACTGCCACGAACAACACGCGCAGCCAGTTGTTGTTCGTGCGTGTGGTCTGCACGTGGACGTATTCGGCGGGTAGGAAGTCGAGGTCGTTCATGATCTGTTCGTTGTCATTCCGGTTCGGCAATCAGAGGCTGTCCGAAAAGCCGCCATCGCGAGGGGGTCGGGAGTCTGTTTAAATCCCCAAATTCTCGATTTTAGCCTTTTTGTTCGACGTAGTGCGGCATGAAAAATAATCCCCAACCCATCATTAATAGACAAACACATAAAAGTGGGTGTGGTTACGTTAATGCGAGTAGTTTAAATTAC
>JANMLE010001404.1:0-3144 GCA_031372385.1 Planctomycetota bacterium
CCCATGGGGTGTGCCTCCGCCCGGGGGGGGGCCTATACTCCCCCCCCGCCTTATGGGGCCTGCGCGGGTGGGGCCGGTGCGGGCCCGCCCCTAAAAACAACCCCGGACCCCCTCACTCAACAGTTGCTTCAGCGTCCCAGAAATAGCCTTCTTCGGGCTGAGTCGCGCGGGTCTGTTCGTCATAGGCCAGGTGATAGGCCCGGGCGATGTGCGGCTGGAGAAGCTGGAAATATCCGCGTTCGATTTCCGTGTCCGTTGAGAGCACGATGACCTGGTGGCTGGCGTGCGGGAAGTAGCGTTCGACGAGTTGTTTCCGGTGCTCCGCATCCAGCCGCCCCATCGGAGTATCAATGATCGCAGGCAACGGCCGAGCGGACGCCTTGGACAGTCCCCACAAGACACTGATCGCGAAAATCTGTTTTTCGCCTTCGCTCAACTGGTCCTTCGGAAGTTCATTTCCCGCCGGGTCGATCAGCGTGATGCGAAACGTGTCCGGATCGATGACGACTCGTTCCAGCAGCGACTGCTTGTGCAGGAGGAAGCGAAACGACGATGTCACCAACTCCGACAGATGTTGAATCTTGCGAGTCGTCGCCTGCTTCAAGAACTCCCGCATCGTGTTCTGAGTCCGCGTGACGAGCGCTGCGATGCGAGCGTGCTCGTTGGTCTTCACTCGTTCATCCAGATGCTGGCGATTGAGCGTCGTAATCTGCTTGTCGAGTTCACCGCACTCGAATTCGACGGCGGCCAAGTCGTGATCGAGGCGATTCAACTGCTGCTGCAAGTCGGTGATCTCCGATGTCGAGGCCTTCAATTCGTCGGCGACCCCCTTGATCGCATCTTCCTTGGGAGCCGCTGCGAGGCTCCGTTGCACGGTCTCCAATTGCCGCTGAGCGGACTCAAGCTGAGTCAGCTCGTCGTTCGCCTGCGCGCAGCGAGTTTGCAGCCCCGAAGTCAGCAGATCGTCCAGCCGGCGGGCGTTGCCATCGGGCAAGTTCAGCCACGCTTCACCGTCCGCCGCGATCACGCGCGTTTGGCGGTCGCTCGCCAGAAAATCGTTGACCGTCTGCACAATGTCTGACGCCGCCTTGTGTTTTTTCAATTGCTTGACGACCGCCGCGTCACGTTCTTCGAGCAACCGCTGGATGAAGTCCGACTCCGTGAGAGCCTGTTCGTTCTTCGATTGTTGCGACACCTGAGCCAGCAGTTCCGAGGCCATCATCAACGGCAGTTCACTGGCCGCGAGTGACACCAGCGATTCCTCGGCCTGACGAACCACGTGCTCCAACTCGCCCCGTTTCCGCTGCTGTTCTTCGCGCTTCTCCCAATGCTTGCCGCCCATCTTGGCAAAGCTGTCCTCGGCCTTCGCGAGCCGGTTCATGGCACGCTCGTGGACTGGCACGATCGCGGCTCGATCCTGTTTGAGTCGCGCGATCACCGTCAGCTTCACGTCCCGAGCATCTTCCAGTTGCTGGAGGGCCACGAGTTCATCAGACTTGCGGACCTGCTTGGCAATGCGGCCCTCCAGCACGGACGAGTCAGTCACCAGACGCTCGGCCAGATCGAGACCCAGCAGCGATTTGATCGCCTCACCCAACGCCTGGCTGCTCCCTTCGTCTTCGGCCAGAAATCGAATCTTCTCGGCATCGAAGAAGCAGAGTTGAGCGATCCCGAACGGAATCAAATCCTCGACCAGCTGATTCCAGTTCTCGGACATCCAGCCATCCGGCTCGCCGTCCTTCAAGACGGCGACCCGTTCGCGAATCGCACCGCCGCTTCCAGCCGACCACGTGCGAGTCACCTCGTAAACTTGCTCGCTCCCTTCGGACGCATACAGGAAGGAAAGTCCGATTGATGCTCCCGACAGGGGATCGACACCCTGGTGGATGCAACTTCGCAGAAACTCGTCATACGGCTTGTCGCCGCGCTTCGAGCAGCGCGCCCGTTTGCCGTACAGCACCAATTGAACTGCATCCAGAATCGTCGTCTTGCCGCCGCCATTGATCCCGCCGAACAGCACCACCGGCCTGGACCGGCCCCGGTACACGGTCGGAGCCAGTTCGAAAGTGTGCTCGCCACGATAGATGCCAAAGTTATTCAGTGTCAGTTGGTTCAAGATCATGATTGCGCAATCTCTTCCGCGATGTCATCCGGCACATCGAACAGCGACCTCTGGACCTGCGCCATCGCTCGTTCGTTGGCCTCATCCACTTCGTTGCGCAACTGTTCTTCTTCCTGCCGGATCGCCAGAGCCTGCGTCTCGTTCTCGAACTGACAGGCACGCAGCCGATCTTCCAGAGCTTCGTAGATGCCGGAGCGGCGCGACATGCCTCGGAACTCGCGTTCGACATCCAGCAGGCTGACTTGCAGCTCGAAGAACCGCTCGAAATCCTCCACGCCCGATTCCTGGCACGCCTGTTCGCAGACGGACTTCAGAATCTGCCAGTCTTCGCCGCGCAGCAGATTGTCGTCATCGGCCGGCAGCGGAAACGGCTGGCCGATAATTTCTTCGTACAGTCGCGGCAAGATGTCGTCGAATTCGTGCTTCTCATACCGCCAGATGCGACGGATCTCCTGCAACTCGTTCATCGAGATCAGTTCGATGTTCCGAAAGTCGTCCGGGCCGAGTTCTCGCAACTGGCACTGAGTCTCCAGCACGCGCCGCAGCCAGTACTCGCGAAACTCCTTCTTGTAGGGACCGCGCACCACGCTGTCGTGGAACAGATGCACTCGACCAGTCATGCGTCGGTAATCCCGGCGAACCTTCTCTTGTGAGAAATCGGCGAGATCGTTTCGCAGGTCCAAGAGCGGCGTCATCCAGACCTTTTCGTCGTCGTTCTTGATCATCGCCTCCATCGAGCGATCCTTGTCGACCACCGTGCAGACCCAGCACCCGAAGCGGCTGTTGCCGCAACTGGGAGTCGTCGTATCGACCACCAGCGGGCATTCGCCATCAGCGGACGCCCCCTGATACATCCCCAACAGTGACTTGTTGGTGTGTCCCCACGGGTTCTTGACCTGCATCAGAAACAGCCACACGTCGTCGTTCGTCCAATCTTCGACCGGTGTGTAAACCAGCGAGCCCGGCAGGCTGGAGTTCAGCGTGAGCCGCTGATTCAGGATCGCGTCTTCTCGACTCTTGTT
>JANMLE010001410.1:0-1637 GCA_031372385.1 Planctomycetota bacterium
CCGGGCTTCGGATCCCATGTGTCGATGTGTGACATCCCGCCGCCATTCCAGAACAGAATGACATGCTCGGCCTTGGCCGCATGATCTTTACCCGTGGCGGCCAGCAGGCCCTTGACGCTCATCCCCAGCAGTGTGGCACCACCGGCCGCGAGAGCCGAGCGACGGGACAGGCGATAGTCGAGACAACCTTGGTTCAACATGGAAACACCCTTTCGGTCTAGTTCGAATGGAAGAGTTTGGAGGCGTTCAAAACTGAATTCGTGTCGCTGAATTCACACGAATTCAGCCTGTTGTTGCCGCCCGAGCGAAGCCTGCCGACTTCGGTTACAGGAACCGGTTACGGTAGGAATCGAAATTCATTGCAGTTCATCAGAATCCACCGCAGGTCGGCCATGCCATCCAAGGAAGTGGTGGCATCGCCAATGATCTGCTTCGCATCGGTGACTTCTATGCCAGTCGGCTTGCGGGTCAGGATCTCCATGTAGGCCAACTGAATGGCTTGATCGAGATTGGCCGACTTGCCGGTGAGCAGCGCGTACATCGGTTCGAGGTCACCGACACGAGCCGCCTCGTGGGTGATTCGCCCGTTCAGCATCATCAGCGCCTGGCGCATCGAGGCACTGTCGTCGCGGAGGTCACCCAAGTCGGACCGGTTCGGCTGGCCGAAGATCCGCAGGAAATGTCCTTCGGGGGCGGGAGACTGCATTCGCAACGAAGTGTTGAACACGGGATTGTCGTCGACGACCCGCGTGACGACCTTGTCCTCGTATTCGGTCGAACTGCGCATCATCCGCTGCTGCATCATGCGCTGTGCTTCGAGCTCTTCCTTGGACATCGCCTTCATCTCGTCGAGCGTCACTTCTTCTTCCCCCTCCTCTTTGAGGATCGAGTTGAAGTCGAGTTCGATCGCGTCTTCAAGCGCGTAGCCCGCGGCGTCCGTCGCCGGGCCGGCACCGGGAGCCATCATTGCGCCTCCCTTGGCCTGGGTCAGGTCGACAGCTTTGGTGATCTCACCGGGCTTGCCCCCCTTGGGAACGCGGACGACTTCGCGAATGATTCGCTCGTTCTTGCCGGGACTGTGCTTGGGCTCAAACAGGTGCCCGGATGTGACCACGCTGTCGTACAGCGACTCGGCAAACATCCGGCGGACGGGGGTCGCCAACAGTTGCGTTTCCATCGCGACGCGGGTCGGCTCGTCGATGTCAGAGGGGGCGTGACCCCGCTGATAGGCTTCGCTGCTGACAATCAATTTGACGAGCGTTCGCAGGTCGTAGTCACTGGCCACAAACTCATTGGCAAGATAGTCGAAAGCTTCAGGCAGCGCCGGGGGATTATCGGCCCGGAAATCATCGACCGGTTCGACAAATCCCCGGCCGATCAGCGTCTTCCAGACTCGATTGACGATCGCCTTGGAGAAGTACCGGTTTCGCGGATCGGTCACGTAGTCCGCCAACTGTTCACGCAATTCACTGGGCTTGTACAAACCCTTGAGGACGTCGATCTTTCGAATGTCCTTCTTGGCATCGGCAGTGGCCAACTCTTCAGCCAGCTTGCCCGTCGTCGCCTTGACCACCTTGTCTGAGGTGCTTTCGAGCAGATCGTCGACCGATGGTCCCTTGCTCGCCACCGGAATGGCC
>JANMLE010001454.1:0-2187 GCA_031372385.1 Planctomycetota bacterium
TGCCATTCAAACACCCCTTCGATCTTCCGGACCGGGTCGATCACCAGGGCGATCTGACCCGGCCCCGAAAAGAAATTCTGCTGGATGAAGAAGTCGCGGTCCGACAGGAAGATGCCGAAGTTCGGGTGTGAGTGATACCAGCCGACGATCCGCTGGTCCTGATACTTCGTGTCCATCTCGCGGTTGATCTGCGACCACGATTCGTGGGTGAACGTCACTTCGGCGAACTTCTTTTCGGCGCTGTCGCAGCGAATGTAGTTGCGCACGTTGACGAACGGTCCGTCCGCATCGCGGCTCAGGTCTCCCACCAGCACGCCGCAGATTTCGAACGACACGTCTTCGGCCGCGTGGGCCAGCGTCGCGGCATAGACCTGCGGATCGAAGAAGACGCGGAAGGCGGTGCCGCGCGGCGCGGGGAACGATCCCGTCGGCAGGTTCTCGGCCGTCAACTGGCTGACGTCCGGACCGGAAGCGGCGGCGGCACCGGCCGGCGGCTTCATCGGGGTTTCGGGCGCGGCGTGGGAATGGCGGGACTTGCGCGACACGGCGGCACTTTCTCAAAGTTTCAATGTGGCTCAACGGGGAGTCGGGTGGCACGCCCTGACGCTTTGGGAAGGGCGTGGTTTTCTCGACGCTCGCCACGCCCTTCGAAGACTCAGGGCGTGCCACCCAATCGCTCAAGTTGTCTTTTCGCGAATCCTTAACGGGGAGTCAAAGTACCGAGGACATCGGGTGCGTCGCCGGCAAACTCGTAGAACCGCTGGTGTACCCCGCGGCGTCCGGCGACGATGTCCCACGGCGGCACACCGATGTCGGACAGGGTTCGATCGAGGAACGGTTCGGTGCCGTCAATCGTGTGATAAACCTGCGGAGTCCGATGGTCGCCGCACTGCGGACACCGGCCCTGCGCTTCGGTCACTTTGCCGAGTGACGCCAGCAACGGTTCGACGACGTTGCAGCGCGAGCATTCCAGTCCCGACAACAGGTCGTTGTTGACTTCGATCACCGCGCCCGGCCCCAGGTCGATGCGAACGCGATCCAGCAGTCCCGCGAGTTTCGTCTCGGCCGTGCGCCACGGCAGTACGACGACCGGATCATCGGCCTCGTGCGACGGACAGTCGGGCAGACGCGAATACGTGACCGTGTAGCTTTGATGGTGCGTCCCGTCGAACACGAAGCCCTGGCCGCTGAGCCTCGGCAGGCCATGCAGCAGTTTGACCGCCTCCTGAATCTGAATCCCCGCGATGACGGACGCGGTGGTGGGAGTTGTCGGCACCTTCCCCTGTTCCATCTCGTCGCGCGTCAGCAGGGCGCAACTGCGGCGGGCTTCCAGCATCTTCCAGTCGACGTCGCTCATCGTGCATTCGTAGCACGGCCCCAACGCCGGATCGAACACGCGCGCGATGCCGTCGAGACGTTCGATTGCGCCGTCGATCCAGACGCGACCGGCCCGCGCCGCGCCGCGGTTGATCGCCACGCGGGCTTCGCGGTTGTCGAGACCCCCGAGGATCACATCGGCCCAGCGATAGATGCCGAGTCCCAGGTCATAGACGACGTTGCCGTGAAACGGTTGCGTCTTCATGTCGGGATAGATGTCACGCGCCCGGGCCGCGGCGACTTCGGCCTTGCGCTGGCCGCAATCTGCCGCCCGGTACAGGACTGATCGCGACAGGTTCGAATTCTCGATCCGATCCATGTCGGCGACGAGCACGTTTCCGACACCGAGCAGCGCCAGATTCTTGAGCAGTTCGTTGCCGAGCGCACCGGCACCGATCACCACCACGCGCGCCGCCGCCAGACGAGGCTGGTCCCACCACTCGATCAATTCCAACCGCGCGAACCGTCCGTCGCGCTCCGATTCCGCCTCCGTGAGTTTCAGCACGTCGGTCATGGCGTGGCACTCGTGACGCCGCTGTCATTCGCAGGTTGCGCATGCTGAATCAAGCCGCGGCATAGGCTTCCAGGCTGTGAATCATGGGAGTTATGTGAGTCATGTGAGATATCGACAGGCTGGAAGCCTATCCCACGTACTCGTGACAGGCTGGCCGAACTGTCGCCCGCCCCCGCGGTGATTTCCGGTTGCAGACGCAGGATGTCGCCGTCGTGGACTCCCGCCGTGGCGAGCGTTTCCGCATCGAGCAACTGCCGGCCGCTGGCGCGGTGATGGAACTTGTAGCTCATGAGCTG
>JANMLE010001473.1:0-4947 GCA_031372385.1 Planctomycetota bacterium
AGCGCCAACGTCACCACCAGCATCGGAAATGACATGCAAACCAGTCCAATGACAAGATCGGCCGTCGACATACCCCCGCGGCTTGGTGCGGTCGCACCCGCTGAAAGTGCGACGCCCAAGACCGGCGCAAAACAGGCCGCCAGTGGCATCGTGGCGTATGCCGCAATGAAGGCACCGGCGGTCGTGCGATGCCACGCCGACCAGTAAATGCTGATGGCTCCCACCACCGCGCTGCACGCCATCAGCAACCAGATCACCGCAATGATCTCATACAGTTCCACGCCACCCAGGCCGTACACCACGGCAAACAGCGGCAGCGACAGCAACTGGTAGGTTCCCATCGTGACGAGACGGCTGAGCAGCTTTTCCAGGATGATGGTCAGGGGGCTGAGTTTCGTCAGCAGCAACAACCCGAGCGTGTCCCGTTCCTTCTCCGACGTGATGGCACCGCAGCAGATCGCCGGCAACAGGACGATGATCGCCAGCATCTGGACGCGGACCAGCATCATGAACATTTCCCGGCCGCGGCCGAGATTCGCGACGCTCGATTGAGCACCCCCGCCGGCGATGTCGCCGTAGACCCAGAGCGCCGAACCATACAGGACCGCGGCGTAGACCACGCGCAGCACATACGTCCGCCGCCGGGCCGACTGCTCGATCAAGTCCTTGGTCAACAGCGGCAGGCTGAAGAAGGGGCGTGGCAGATTCACCGGGGGGCCTTTGTGAATGGGGGGGCGGCAGTGGTCAGGTATCAGCGGTCAGCGGTCAGGACGGAGAGAATGGAATCTTCATCTTGGCGAGCCAAGCCGGTCGTCGTCTCTGACACCTGACCGCTGACACCTGACTCCTGACCCCTTCTTCCTCACGCGGTCTGCCCTTCCGTCAGCTTCATGAAGGCGGTTTCCATGTCCATGACCTCGGGCTGGAACATGCGAATCCGCGCCCCTTGGTCGTGGATGAAGTCGTGAATCGCCTCGACCCCGATCGTCTCCTCCTGGAACCGGATGGAAATGCGGTCCGCCTGGTCCTCGACCTGCGTGATCCCCGCCAGCCCCTTCAGACTCGCGATCAGTTCCGGCGTTTGAAAGGCGACCTGCACATGCACGATCTTGAGAACACCCAACTGCCGGTAGATCTCCGCCACGGAACCCTGCGTGACCATCCGGCCCGTTTCGATGATGCCGATCCGCGTGCAGAGTTGAGCCAACTCGTGCAGGATGTGGCTGGAGATCAGGATCGTCTTCCCCATCTCTTTGAGCGCCTTCAGCAACTCGCGCATTTCGATCCGGGCGCGGGGATCGAGACCCGACGCGGGCTCGTCCAGCAGCAGCACCGCCGGATCGTGCAGCAGCACGCGGGCCAGCGACAGCCGCTGCTTCATCCCGCGCGACAGCGAATCGACGGGCGCATCGATCTTGTTCGTCAGGTCGGTCAACTGCAGCACATCGTCGACGACCCCCTTCCGCTTCGACATCGGCAACCGGTACGCGGCGGCGAAGAAGTGCAGGTATTCCCGCGCCGTCAGGTCTTCGTACACGCCGAAGAAGTCGGGGACGTAACCGATCTTCTCGCGCACCAGATGGGGCTTGGAGCGGATGTCGAGCCCCATGATCTTCGCCTTGCCCTCGAACTTCGGCAGCAGCGTGGCCAGAACGCGGATCGTCGACGACTTGCCCGCGCCGTTCGGTCCGATGAAACCAAACACCTCGCCGGGCGGAATCTCGATGGTGATCCCCTTGACGGCTTCGAGCCGTCCGTACCGCACGCGCAAGTCGCGCACTTCGACCGCCAGCATGACAGGCCTCGCATCAGTGGTTCGGGAACGGAATCAACGGAGCGAACTTTTCGCAGACAGGATGCCCGCCGAAGCTACAACGAACGGCGGAGCGCCGTCCAGTCACGGTAGGCGGGTCGCGGGCATTGGTCTCCACACAAACCAGAATGAGCCTTTGAATCGCGAGGGGCTTGCTCCGTTGGCACACACACACACACAGAATTGGCAGAACGATGGGGGCAGAACGATGCAGACGCAGTCCCGCACGCGTTCCCTTCTTCCATCGTTCTGCCCGCATCGTTCTGCCAGTCGCACTGAAGCATCGGGTCGAGTGCGGTGGAAATCGCAATTTGTGTTGATGTGATCGGGTCGCGACTCCCCGTCATCGCGTGACGGAGTTCACGGCGCTGGTCTTCCCCGCTTCGCCCGTTCCGCTAGAATCGGCGGCGCGACCCACGGTGACTGCCGCTCCGGCGCGTCTGGTCGACCGCAGGGACGTGCCAGCGCGCTCCACGACAGGTGACATGACGTTGAATTCAGACTCACGGGACAAGACGGTGCGACCGCCGAGCGATCCGCCGCGCGGGAATGATCCGTCACGCGCGAACGATCCGCCGTTCCATCCCGACCGTCGCGGTGCGGTGCGTTCACTGAGCGAATCGTTCGTCTCACTGTTCATCGCCGTGCTGCTCTTCCGCACCTTCGCCGCGGAAGGTTACATGATCTCGACCGGCTCGATGGCCCCCTGCCTGCTCGGGTTTCACAAGCGGGTGGAATGTCCCCGCTGTCAGGCCCAGTTCGCGTTTGGCGTCGCCTATGACACGGACGACCCCAACGACGCCGACGAGCTGGCCCGCGCTCGCAACCGGGCAGTCTGTCCCAACTGCGGGCAGGCCGGGATCGATCTGCGCGAGGTGCCGCGGAATCACGGCGACCAGTTGCTGGTGAATAAGCAGGCGTACGTCTACCGGTCTCCGCAGCGGTGGGAGATCATCGTCTTCCGCAATCCGGCCAAGCCGACGGAAGCGTACGTCAAGCGGGTGGTGGGGTTGCCGGGCGAACGCCTGCAACTGAATGACGGCGATGTGTTCATCGATGGCCGGTTGGTGCGGAAGGACTACGAGCAGCAGCGGGCGATGCGGATCCTGGTTCACGATCACGATCATCGACCGGGTCGCGATTCCGGATATGAACCGCATTGGCGGCCTTCGGTCGAAGAGGCGGTCAAGCTGCGCGGAGCGCGCGAGGTCGCCGGATGGGAGGCGGACGACGACGGATTCATCCTGCATCAGGGGAATGAACGCCGGCCGGATCACGAACCGCATCGATGGGTCGAGTACCTGCATTGGGTCCGATCGGGGGGCTTGCACGACACCACGGTGCCGCTCGAAGCATGGCCCGTCGATCTGCCTCCCTCAACGGTGCCACCCCGTCGGCCTGCGCTACGATCCGCAGTTCAAGTCACTCAGTTGCACCGGTGCGCTGCCGGAATCGGCGCTGAAGCAAGTCTTGGCGCTGACCGAAGACGAACGGTTTCGCACGGCGCTGCGCGACCTGCACGCCGCGTCGCACGTCACGCCGCTGACCGACGAGTACGGATACAACCCGGCCGATGGCGGAACGATTCCCAATCCCGTCCGCGATGTGATGGTGTCGTGCCGCGTCCGGATGGAACGCGGGTCGGGTGAGTTCGCCATTCAAATGTCGGACGGGCTGCGCAACTTTGCCTGCGTGCTGGACAACAGCCAGCGTGAAATCCGTTTGCTGGTCGGAGACGACCATCAACCGGTGTCGGTCGGCGAATGGCCGGCAGCGTTCGACAAGGGATCTGCGACGGTCGAGATGTCGTTGATCGACCGGCAGATCGTGGTCGCCATTGATGGAAAACCAGTGCTGCCAGCCTGGCCCATCGAGACCCCGGAACAGACGCCCATTCCGCGCTGCGCGGTGCGGGTTGGCGGCCGTGGCCTCGATGTGCGCGTGGACCAACTGCGGCTGTATCGCGACGTCTACTACACGTCGTCACGCAGCCGGAACGGAGTGAACCGCCCCTTCATTCTGGGGGACGATCAGTTCTTCGTGCTGGGTGACAACAGCCCGGTCTCACACGACAGCCGACGCTGGGACGAGGCACCCGTCCACCGATCGCTGCTGCTCGGAAAGCCGTTCCTCGTCCACCTCCCCTCGAAGCCCGGTCGGCTGAGGATCGGCGGCTACGAAATGCACCTGCGACTGCCGGACACCGAACGGATTCGGTTTCTGAAGTAGTGGGTGGAGTGACGAGTGATATCCCTCCGCCTATCCACTACCCACCATCCACCACCCACTCACTTGATCCTTGGCACCGGGATAACCTTCAATTCGGTGTCAAACGTCCAGACCTGCAGGGGGAGCGAATCCGGCTTCGCGTTGTCCGGCAGCAGTTGCTCGGTGTGAGTGGTCAGGATCTTGGGCAGTCGGGCGATTTCGTCCTCGGTCACCGCCTGGCGAGCTTCCGGCGTGCGCTTGGTCGAGTTCAACAGCCGCAGATCGGGGACCAGTTTGGGACCGTAGAATTGCCCGATCAGGCGGATGCGCGGGTCGTCAGGGGAATCGAATCCGCCGATCGTCACGATGGATTGGAACTTGTCGTGAAAGACGTAGGCTTCGTCGATCCCCGCGTCGCCGAACTGGCCCTTGAGCTTCGCCTTGGTGGTTCTGATGAAGGCGGCGAGGTTCGCGGCGTCCACTCCGACACGATCAAGATTCAAGCCGAGCGGGTTGCGCAGACTCGCGTCGAACAGGCTCTCCCGGCCGCGGTACGAACTGTTTCCGACCGGTGTCACCGACTTGCCCTCAAACGTCGCCACGCGGACGGTGTACTTGTGCGGATTCTTGACGAGCGGGTATTGGATGCCGCTGTTCAGGTACTTCGTCTCTTTGTCGATCGTCCGTTGCACGACCTCATCGGGCTTCAGCACCGGGTTGATGGTCATGAACGCGCCGGACAGGGGACCGCGCTGCGCCGCATCCGGCCGCAGGATCGCGCCGCTCTTCGAATCGGCCAGAAACTTCGGATGGAATTTCTTGATGTAGGCCAGCGTCTTCTGTCCGACCTTGTCTTCGATCGTTTCGTAATTCCCCGCCAGGACGCAGATCATGTCGCGCTGGGCGGCGTAGATCCGGTGGTCGTC
>JANMLE010001490.1:0-4752 GCA_031372385.1 Planctomycetota bacterium
AACAACGTCCGAGAGCTGCCCGCCGCGAAGCGGCAGTTGTCTGTTGGCTCCAGTTCGACAGCACTCCTCATTCGCGCTCCTTTTGATTCGCGCGGAAATCGTTTTGGTCCGCGCGAATCAAAAGGAGCGCGAATGAGAAGGCGCAGCGGTGATACCAGACCGTGGCAGGGAGACACCGCTCGTGTCGCGTCACACCGAGTAACTCTCGGAAGTAGAAAATGCACAGCCCCTTGGTGCGCGGCTCGTCAGCCGGCTTCGAATCGGTTGGCGACTCGCCTTCCAAGATCCGACTCCCGCGTGGAAGAAAAAGGGAGTGGTGCATGGCCCGAGCGGCTGGATCGACTTGGCACTGTTCGTGTCGGTCGTCTGCCTGGGGCTACTCAACTGGCTGTGACGAACTCGTGCCGCCAGTGTGCGAGGGGAGTCTCCCTGAAGACTCCCCTCGATGGATTTCCTTTCCCGCGACCCGGCTTCTCTCCCCGTGGATCGCAACGTCTGTTTTGTGTCACTTCAAACCTCTCTCATCGCGAGAGAGTTGAAGCGTTCTGTTCACGGTTGTGGCGATGCCGCTTCGCAACGCTCGATTCGAATCACTCGCAGGGGAGTGCGTTCGGGTCGAGTCAAGCAGGCGAATCCGACAACCTGTGGACAAGACGAATAACCTCGTGTTTCATCGCTCGCATCGAGCCCTGAAACGTTTCCATTTCTTTCCCCCCCTTTTTGCTATGGCAACTTCTGCCAAGGAGCCAAACATGGCTCAAGCTTCCGTGAAGCCGGTCAAAGTTTTTCGTTCGCGCGGCGTCTCGGCCAGCATCTTCGCCAACCACGCGAAGAGCGACGGTCGCGACATCACGTTCCACAAGGTGAGCCTTCAGCGTACCTACAAGGACGGCGACGAATGGAAGACCACGACCAGCTTCGGCCGCGATGATCTCCCCGTCGCACGACTCCTGTTAGATCGCGCTTGGGAGTTCATCCTGGACGCCGAAGCCTCGCCCAGCACAGACGCTGTCGAGGCGTAATGATCATTGCAGTTCGGGGAGTCGCCCTGCCGACTCCCCGACGTCGGGCCGAACTCGTGCCAGCGTCGTCCAAGGCCGGATGACCATGCCGAGTCACCGACGGTCTGTGACCTCAAATCACCTCTTTTTTCGTGAAGCGTCCCCTTTCCGACGCTTCGCGAATCTTCTCTCGCACTCCATTGTTCGCGTCCGTCGCAGCGTGTCGCAGTCACGTTGCGAGATGCGTCGCGAGAGATCACCCCTTCATTCAGGAAAGGTTCTCTTCATGCACGTCACTCTGACACTCTGGCACTCGGACGCAATCTGCGTCTGGTGCGAACGCTCGACTGAATGCGCGGCCGTAAACTTCCAAGACGGCTTCGTCAAGGATTCGCCGCTCTGCTGGAAATGCCTCGCAAAGGCGGTGAAGGTCCGCAGCCAACAGGAGGCGAAATCGCCAGCAGCGACCACGCCGCTGCGCACACCGTAATCGAGGACTCTTTCCCTCGATCCCATCGGCTGACCGCCGCCGCGCCGGTTTCAAACTGTGCCAACGGCCGTCACTGATGTCTCTCAATACTTATTCAACTCGACCGCACCCTCCTTTCCCGGCGCGGCCTTTTCACTCTCGATCTTGGCCAGCCATCGCCGTGCTCAGGAAAGGAACGCCTCAATGCTCCTCAAAATCCCCGATGTCGCCCAGCGACTCAACTGCTCGGTCTCGACGGTCTACAACCTCGTCGAACAAGGCCGACTCCCCCACCACCGCTGCCCAGGCATTCGCGTGAGCGAAGAACAGGTTGCTTCTTATCTGGACGGAACGAGACACGAACCCACCGTGCCGAGTCCCGCGAAGGCGAAGCTCCCCCGCCCTGTTCTCAAACACATTCGGCTCTGATCGACATCGCCTTTGAGAGACACGGCAACTTTCATTGCATTCAACGCACCGCTTTCTTCGCCTGTTCTAGCATGTGGACCGGATTCAGCGCCACATGCTGGTAAACCTTGCTCAACATCGAAGGGTCACTGTGTCCCATCAAGATCGCCACCGTCAGCGGATCAATTCCGCGCTGCAATGCACTCGTCGCCCACGTGTGACGAAGTGCGTACAGCGACCAATTCGGCACGAGGCTCGCCGCCATTTGATTGGTGAGTTTCTGCCGAGCCTCGTGCCGCAGGTCCGCCTGAGTCTTCCGGACTTCTCGACCTTTGACGGTGTGCATCGGTTTCAGTTTCGGGATGAGCTTCGCAACGTCGGCGTCGGAGACGGCCAGTCCCTGTTGCCGCATTCGATCCTTCCCGATCCGAATGCGGATGAATCGGAAGCCGCAGTTGACCGCGAACGTGGTCCACGGTTTTCCATTGCTGTTGCGAAAGAGCTGCCCGGTGGGGTGCAGCGTCACAAGTCTTCTCGTGATTTCGGCGGCGGTATCGCTGAGATAGACCACCCGGCTCAGCTTCTTGTTCTTGCTCTCCGACTTGGGAAACACCCAGCGTTGGTTCGCCAAATCGACATGGCGCGCTTCCACCCGCAACGACTCCTGCGGTCGGCAGCCGGTTTCCCAACTCACAACCAGCAGATCGCGCAACGATTCGTTGCGCACGGCAGCCAGGATGGCAGCTAACTCTTCAGAGCTGACGACGACTTCCCGGTGATCGCCCGTGGGGATTTCCAAGCCCGCCACAGGGTTCTTGTCGAGATGGCCTTGGAGAGACGCCCACGCCAAACATCGCTTCACGGACCGCAGGTAGTTGCGACGTGTCGTGGTGGCAATCGGATACCCGTCCACCCACTCTTGCACATGGAACGGTCGCACATCGGCAGCCAGATGATCGGGGTACTTCCGGACGAACCGTTCCAAGCGGTAGCGGTACCACTCGTAGGTATCGGGCGACCGCTGTCGATGCACCCACTCCAAGAAAGCGTCCACAACAGTGGCCAACGATCCCGAGCGAACTTCGCGGGATCGAGGCTCTGCAATCAACCGCGCGTACTCTTGAAACGCGCTGGTTCGATCGGCCCCGAGATTGATCTGTTTCCCATCCAGCGTGACGTACCAGACCCCACGCTGCGGACGGAACCACGGCTTCGCAAACTTTGGCATGACTGAACCTCCCGACTGGAAAAAAACCAGTCACGAGCCGAGAGGTTCGTTGCGGCCCCCGTCAGTTGGCGCTGGCGGGGGCTCTTTTCTGTGACAAAGTTCTGTGACAAGACGTTTTCGAGGCTGTGCAGTTAGTGACGTAAGTCCTTACCTGGATTGAAATGCACCCGGTAGGGCTCGAACCTACAACCCTCGGTTCCGAAGTGCCATGACGCACTTCGGATGGCCTGCGAATACCCGGATTATCCCTGAAAACACAGGGATTCGGAAAACGGTGGTTTCCCGGCGAAAGCCGCGTTTCCGCAAAAGGCGGGTACAGTTTTCCGATGTGTACCCACCTTTTTCCAAGGGCATTCCTGAAGTGCGGGGGACATCACGGGTATCAATCGCCGGGAGCGGAAAACAAGAAAGCCGATATTCGCGTGTGGCAAATTGACTCACACCGCGGATAGAGTAGAATGTGTGGCAACTGGCCACACGCGGACTCTCTTCTGACAAAGCAGGTTTCATGGCAACCATTACCCGTAATGATGCACGAATTAATGTCCGACTTCCCAGCGAACTCAAGCAGACCATTGAGGACGCTGCTTCCGCCCTGGGGCAGACGGTGAGTGAGTTTGCCATCTCCACAGTCGTCCGGGAAGCCCGGCAGGTACTCCAAGACGCCCAGATCACGCGACTGTCGAATCGGGATCGAGATCGATTCCTGGAGGCACTGGACGCAGCCGACGCGAAGCCTAACGCTGCACTCAAAGCGGCTGCCCGTCGTTACGGAAAACTTCGTGGCTAAATCACAGATCACATCGTGGGGCATTGAACCCTTCGACCAACTGAAACACGACCGGTCTGGTTTCGATTGCGGGATTCCCCTTCTGAACGAATGGCTCTCGACAAAGGCGAGCCAGTTCGAGAAGAAGGATCTGGCTCGGACCTACGTGCTGGTCGAAGCGAGCAGCACTGTCGTCAAGGGATACTACGCACTCTCCAACCACACCGTCGTCTATGACTCCCTGCCTGCAGATCTGGCCAAGGGCCTGCCTCAGATCGACATGCCAGTCGTACTGATCGGACGACTGGCGGTGGATCGATCCGTGCAAGGGCAGAAGCTGGGAGAGTTCCTGCTGATCGACGCTCTCCGCAGGGCAGAATACCTCGCGACGAAGATCGGGATTCGGGCAGTGGAAGTGGACGCCATCAACGAGTCCGCAAAACTCTTCTACGAGCGATACGGATTCCTCACCCTGTCTGATGATCCTCACCATCTCTTCCTGCCCATGAGCATCATCCGCAAACTGCAGTTGCCGCCACTGTAGTCGGCAGAATGTCGTCCTATGCCAACGTACTCACGATGTTTCGTGATCGTTGATGTAAGCCAAGACGGTCGCCAAGAACGTCAAAAGACGAGCCAGAATCAATCTCGGTTCTGGTTTTACGTCAGCGAAGTGATCAAGCCCAACGAACTGAAGGCCGCGTGATCCGAAAAGTTTTCGGATTTCTTGGGAGACCCATCGGCCCAA
The DNA here is from genome assembly GCA_031372385.1 of Planctomycetota bacterium. Classification (GTDB taxonomy): domain Bacteria; phylum Planctomycetota; class Planctomycetia; order Planctomycetales; family Planctomycetaceae; genus Schlesneria. The sequence goes on from JANMLE010001490.1 coordinate 4,624, forward strand.
ATGTGCATAGTCAGTGGTCACGGGATTTTGAATAGCCCGGAGGAGAAAAAAAGAAAACCACAACCCTCAGCCCCCGCCTTGGTTAGAACGCAATCCCCAGATCGGATTCAGCGGCTCTGATTGCACCCC
>JANMLE010001506.1:0-2314 GCA_031372385.1 Planctomycetota bacterium
CGCTCGTGGTGATAGAGATGGCCGGGGTTGTACCGGATCTTGTCAACATACGGGGCGACCGCTTCGGCGAGCCGGTAGTTCTCCTGCAGGTCGACGGCCAGATTGGCCTTCGTTTGCATGCGAATTTCGGCCAGTGCCGCAGCGTCCTTGGTGCTGTCGACCGCGATGCGAATGACATCGGCCCCCGCGGCAAACAGCGCCTCGATCTGCGCGACCGTGGCGTCGATGTCCTGCGTGTGAGTCGCCGTCATGCTTTGCACGGCGATCGGGTGCCCCGCACCAATCGTGGCCGAACCAATCTTGACCGCACGGGTCGGGTTTCGCCGAAGTTCCACTGTTGCCTCCCTGATGTTGCCGCCGGATGACTGCCATCGAGCACCGGTTCCGTCCGGATTATAGAAAGTCGAACCAACCTCGTCGCGGACGGGCGGTATTGTCGATGGGAACGCCGGTTTTCGCAAGCCGCGGAGATCGCACCGAATTCGCCCGATTTGCTCTACTTCGCCAGTTCGATGTAGAGCGGCAGATGGCGGTAGTAGACTTCCAACATCAGCAGGTTCAGGCACGTGACGTAGTGCCGGCCGCCGGCCGCGCCCCATTTTTCCGCCGTCGGACGGTCCGGGTTCCAACTTCCGTTGGGGCCGCCGTCCTTGAGTTGCGTGCTGACGAGCGTGTCGCGCAACCGCGAGTTCCACTCGTCCCAATACTCGCCCTGCATGTGGAACATGACCTGCGTTCCGTAGTACCAGTAGTAGGCGTCTCGTTCATTGAGATCGGGCGGGTGCCGGCGCAGGTGTTCGGCCCCGGCGATCAGCCGCGCGTCGTCGCGCTTCGAACCGAGGTACTGCCGCATCAACAGTCCCTCGGCCGTCATTGCCAGGCTGGCGGGTTTGCTCGGATGGTATGCGAACTGGCCGGGGGATGACTTGCTCTCGACCGAATCCAGCCAGCGTGCGACACCGGTGTACGCGGTCTTGGGCACGGTCAGCCCCGACATTTCGCCGCTTTTCAACGCCATCAGTTGCCAGCCGGAGACCGACGTGTCCGATTCAAACCGTGGTCGATACCGCCAGCCGCCGAACTCCGGATGCTGCGACTTGACGATGAAGTCGAGCGACTTCTGGGCCGGTTCGCGCAGCGCCGCGTCCTTGGTCAGACCGTAGGCCTCGCACACCGCGATCGCCGCCATGCCGTGGCTGTAGAACCAGACGAATTCGCTTTCATCGGCGAACAAATCGCCATCGGGCTTTTGATGCGCGAGCTGCCACTTCAAGCCGCGTTCGACCACCGCCTGATGCTTGCCGGATTGGTGCGTGTAACCGGCGCCGAGGAACGCCAGCAGTGCCAGACCCGTCGCCGCGGAGTCTGAGCGGAAACTGCCATGCCCGCCGCATTCGTGGTCCGTGCAGTGGAACTCGTGAATGCTCCAGTGACCGTCCGGATGCTGATGATTGGCCAACCAGAGGAGCCCGCGTTCGACCGCCTCTTCCGACGCGTCGGACCCGCCGAGCGTCTTGGTCGCCTCGCGCCGCGACTCGGTCTTGCGCATGGCGAGACTCGCGCTGATCTTCGCCTCGGGCGAGACACCGATCCCCGGCACCGACTTCTTGATCAGACCCGCGACCTGATCGGCCGAGGCCAACTTCGGCCCGTCGTTGCCGACACCGGATCGAACCGGGCCACCTGTCAGTCGCGATGGCTGTGCCGTCACCGAACCCACGGCCGGCGCGGTTGCCGCGGGACCGCTGCCACCCGGCAGTCCCGCACTGCGGCGCGGAACGGAACCGATCTGAGGTCCGGAGAGTCGCGCCCCCGATGATGCCTGAGACTGAGGGCCGGCGAACACGAGTGTGCCCGTCTGTTCCGCTTCGGTCGCTCCCGATGGCAGCTTGGCATCCGCACCCGCGCGGGCGGTGGACAGACCGGGAGCCGCACCGGGCGCGAAGCCGGCATTCGTGCCGAGACGCGCCGTCGGCTCCGTTGTCCGAACGGCCAGACCAGTGCCGGTCGTGGAGCGCACAGATGCCGGCGGACCTGTCGCGCCGGCCACCGTTCCCGGACCGGTCGTCCCGGACCCGGCCGTTGTCCCGGACGGACCCGATCCCGATCCGGTCGTTCGTGCAGGGAGACCGCCGGACTGTCGTCCCACTGTGGTGCCGGTCGGACCGCCGACCAAGACGCCACCCCCCTGAGCCGCCGGGCTGGTCCCGGCACCTTTCACGGAGACATCGCCAGCTTGCGTGCCGACAGGACCGGCCGAGCGACCTGTGCCGCCTGACGACGCGGGATTGGGCGCGGCCTGACCAAGTCCGGG
>JANMLE010001605.1:0-4705 GCA_031372385.1 Planctomycetota bacterium
GAGAGCGAAGCGCTGCGGCGCATCCTCTCGACGGACCCCGACGAGGTGATGCCGCCACCCTCCACGAAGAAGGTGCTGACGGCCGAGCAGAAGAAACTGATCCGCCGCTGGATCGAGGAAGGTGCCGAGTACCAGCCGCACTGGTCGTTCCTCGCGCCGATGCGACCCGCTGTTCCGAAGGTGAAGAGCGCGCCGTGGGTTCGCAATCCGATCGATGCCTTCGTGCTCGCGAAGCTGGAGGCGGCGGGTTTAACTCCCGCCCCCGAAGCCGACCGGCCGACGCTCGCCCGTCGGCTCAGTCTCGATCTGACCGGCCTGCCTCCCGCGCCGGAACTGGTCGACGCGTTCGTCGCCGATCAGTCACCGAATGCGTATGAACAACTGGTCGACACGTTGATGGAGTCGCGGCACTGGGGCGAGCACCGCGGACGCTACTGGCTCGATGCGGCCCGCTATGCCGACACGCATGGCATCCACTTCGACAACTTCCGCGAGATGTGGACCTATCGCGACAGCGTCATCGCGGCGTTCAACCGCAACACGCCGTTTGATCAGTTCACCATCGAGCAACTGGCCGGCGACCTGCTGCCGAACCGGACCATTGACCAACAGATTGAATCCGGGTTCAACCGCTGCAACATCACGACCAACGAAGGGGGGACGATCGCCGAAGAGTACTACGTGCTCTACGCGCGCGATCGGACCGAGACGTTCGGCCAGGTGTGGCTCGGCATGACGGTTGGCTGCGCGGTCTGTCACGACCACAAGTTCGACCCGGTGACGGCAAAGGACTTCTATTCGCTGGCGGCGTTCTTCAACAACACGACTCAGAACGCGATGGACGGGAACATCAAGGACACGCCGCCGATCATCAACGTCCCGTTGCCCGATGATCGGCCTCGCCTGGAGGCGATCGGCGGTGAGATCGCCGCTGCGAAACAACTGGTCGAAACCCGCAAGCAGGAGGCGCGTCCGGTGTTTGACGGCTGGCTGGCCAAGGCCACAACCGAATCACTCGCGGCGACCATCTCCACCAAGGATCTGGTGCTGCACGCGGCCCTCAACGAAGGGACGGGCAAGTCGACGAAGATGATCGTGGACGGACAGGCTCGGGACGTCGCGCTGAATGACTCGGCGACATGGACCGACGGAGTTTCCGCGAAGGCATTGCAGATCCAGGGGGCAGCCTGCGATCTCGCTGATGCCGGCGACTTCGACAAGGACCAAGCCTTCAGTTGTTCCGCGTGGATCAAGGTGCAACCGAATGATTCGCAAGGGGCGATCGCCGCGCGCATGGATAAGCCGGACGGTTACCAAGGCTGGGATTTCTGGGTGCAGGGACGCCGCGTTGGCATGCACCTGATCAGTCATTGGCCCGACGATGCGCTCAAGGTGGTTGGAGCGGCGCAGCTCAAAGCTAACCAGTGGACCCACGTCGCGGTCACGTACGATGGCTCGGCCAAGGCCGCGGGGGTGAAAGTTTATTACGACGGTCAATTGCAGAAGACGAACGTCGAGAACGACAAGCTGAAAGGCTCCACACGCAACGCCGTTCCCTTCCGCATTGGTCAGCGGTCCGCGGGCGAGCCGATCAGCGGCGCGGGAATCCAAGATCTGCGAATCCACAAGCGGGCATTGTCTCAGGCGGAAGTCGAATCGATGGCGAAGGCGACCAAGTTCGCCGGAATCCTCGCCAAAGCCGCCGATCAGCGGACCGATGCCGAGAAGAACGAAGTCTATCCGTGGTGGCTGGCGGCCAACGACGCACCGTTCCAAGAACAGACGGCCAAGGTCGCTGCGCTCGAAGCGGAGCAGAACGCGATCAAAGCGCGGGGCACGATCGCGCATGTGATGCAGGAGAAGAGCGAAGAGGCAATGGCCTACATCCTGTTCCGCGGCGAATACGACAAGCGCCGCGATCCCGTCAAACCGGCCACACCCGCTGCATTGCCGCCGTTCCCGGCCGACGCGCCCAAGAACCGGCTCGGCTTGGCGAAGTGGCTGCTCGAACCGAATCACCCGCTCACGGCCCGCGTCACCGTCAACCGGTTCTGGCAGGAACTGTTCGGGACCGGCATCGTCCGGACATCGGGTGATTTCGGCCTCGCCGGCGAACTGCCGTCCGATCAGGAGTTGCTCGACTGGATGGCGGTCGAGTTCCGCGAAGGAACGTGGGAGCCGAGAGACGAGAGTCAAGCGACGAGAGCCAGAACGAGCGATGCTTCGTCTTCTTCATCTGGCTCTCAGCCCTCGACTCTCGTCACTCGTCACCCGTGGGACGTCAAGAAGTTCTTCAAGCTGCTCGTCACGTCCAACACGTATCGGCAGTCGGCGGTCGTGACGCAGGAGAAGCTGGAGAAAGACCCGCAGAACCGGCTGTTGTCGCGCGGTCCGCGGTTCCGCATGGACGCCGAAATGATCCGCGACCACGCGTTGTCGGCCAGCGGACTGCTCGTTCCGAAGCTCGGCGGGCCGAGCGTCAAACCATATCAACCGGAAGGGGTCTGGGAAGCGGTGGCGATGATCGGCAGCAACACGCGGGACTACAAACGCGACACCGGTGAGAACCTGTATCGCCGCAGCCTGTACACCTTCATCAAACGCTCGGCCCCGCCGGCGTCGATGGAGATCTTCAACGCGACTGCGCGCGAGCAATGCACCGTCCGCCGCGAACGGACGAACACCCCGCTGCAGGCGCTCGTCACACTGAACGATGTGCAGTTCGTCGAAGCCGCGCGGCACCTCGCACAGACGGTGTTGAAAAGTCGCGTGACGAGCGTCGAGAGTCGAGAGCCAGAGAAAGCCGAGGAGACCGCGCGGCTGCAACTGCTGGCGAAGCGACTGCTGGCGAGACCGTTCCGTGACAACGAACTCGCCATCGTCCGCAATTCGCTGTCGGAGCTGACGGCCTACTACCGCGACCACGAACGCGACGCCAGGGATCTCATCACCACCGGCGACTCCAAGCCCGATGCGACCCTCGACCCGAAGATACTCGCCGCTTGGACGATGCTGGCGAACGAGGTGATGAATCTGGATGAGGTGCTGAACAAGTGAAGTTCATGCTTGAAGTCGCAAATTGCGACTTCAAGTTCAGAAGTCGTGTCGGAAAGGCAGCTCACGCAGAAACGAGAGTCCGCGATGACGAAGAAGAAACCGGCAACAAGTCTGATCTTGGTTGAACGAATTGAAAGCGTGATTCACATCGTTCGCGGGCAGCGGGTGATGCTCGATTCGGACCTCGCCGAGTTGTACGGTGTCCCGACGAAGCGGCTGAACGAACAAGTCGCTCGGAATGCGGATCGCTTCCCAACTGATTTTTCATTTCTGCTGTCCCAGCAAGAGGTTGCAAACTTGAAGTCGCAAATTGCGACTTCAAGTTTGGTCCACGGAGGCCGTCGAAAGCTCCCTCGCGTCTTCACCGAACATGGCGTCGCCATGCTCTCCAGCGTGCTCCGTTCCCCGACGGCGGTTAAGGTCAACATTGAGATCATGCGGGCGTTTGTCCGGCTGCGGAGATTGCTCGCCACGCCGGGCGAGTTGGTCGCTCAGATCAACCAGTTGGCCGAGACCGTCAAGCTACACGACGACCAGATCAAGGCGATCGCCGATGTCCTGCGACAGATGATGGAGCCGCCGCCTCAACCCGCCTCGAAACACCGGATGGGCTTTCGCGCGGAAGAATGATCACGAACACGAACCACTCAGACTCTTCCAGGAGATGACCATGCACCCGATTCAAGAATACGTTCGGAACATCACGCGGCGGCACTTCTGCTCGCAGGGGACGAACCTGCTCGGCTCGGCGGCGCTGGCAACTTTGTTGGAAGGCGGTCGCACGGGAATGGCCCGCGCGGCGGAAGCGCCCCAGGGGAACGGGGCCGCGCACCCGCCGATGCCGCACCACGCCCCGAAGGCCAAGCATGTGATCTATCTGCACATGGTCGGCGGGCCGCCCCAGATGGATCTGTACGACTACAAGCCGGTCATGAACGACTGGTACGACAAGGATCTGCCCGATTCAGTCCGACAGGGCCAGCGTCTGACCACGATGACGTCGGGTCAGGCGCGGTTCCCGATCGCGCCGTCGAAGTTCAAGTTTGAAAAGGCCGGCGAGTGCGGGATGTGGGTCACGGAACTGCTGCCGTGGACCAGGAAGATGGTCGACGACATGTGCTTTATCCGCAGCATGCACACCGAAGCGATCAATCACGAACCGGCGATCAGCCTGATGCAGACCGGCAACCAGATCACCGGCCGGCCGTGTCTCGGCGCGTGGACTTCGTACGGCCTCGGTTCGTTAAACAACGACCTGCCGACCTTCGTCGTGATGGTGGCCCGCCCGACGAACACCGAACAGGTCCAGGCGATCTCGGCCCGGTTGTGGCAGGCGGGATATCTGCCCGGCGAACATGCGGCCGTTTCGTTCCGCAGTGCCGGCGATCCGATCCTGTACATCAACAATCCCCCCGGCGTTCCCAGTGAGATCCGCCGCAAGACTCTCGACGGGCTGAAGCAACTGAACGAGCTGACCTTCAACCAGGTCGGCGATCCCGAGACGCGCACACGGATCGAACAATATGAACTCGCGTACCGCATGCAGTCCAGCGTGCCGGAGTTGACCGACCTGACCAAGGAAACCGCCACCACGCTGGCGATGTACGGCGACGAAGTGAAGAAGCCGGGGACGTTCGCCAACAGCGTG
>JANMLE010001571.1:0-1268 GCA_031372385.1 Planctomycetota bacterium
GCGCCGCTGGTCCCACCCTACATCCTGCCATGCTTCAAGAAGGCATTGGCCCTAAAGCAATGCCAGTGCCTGAACCCCGCGGGTCGCGGAAGCGTGCCTACTGTGGAGCGGAGCATCGGGGCGTCTGCTTGCACTTTGACCGGTTCTTCACCCGGAGCCGCGTGCAGGGTGGCCATGCAAAGCCGGCATTGTCGTTATCTTCCTCACACTCCGCGACCAGCGGCGTAGGACACGTCCGTTTTCAAATTTCGCGGTGACGCAGGGCATCGCACGTTCTAATCTACGGATGACGGGAGGCAACACGGTGGCATTCCGTCATCATGTTGTTGTCTCGCGGTCGGACCAGCCCAGCAGGTGAAATGATGAGCGGAACAGTAGTCGACGAGCCGATGACCGCGAATGAAGCCCCCGAGGATCCCCGTCGTGCCGGACCGGATCTGTCGAAGTTGGAAGACCACACTCCGCTGTATCTGCGCACACCGCGGGTGTTGGCGGGGCTGGTGCTGACCGTCGGACTCGTCTATTCGTTCTTCGGTCTGCGGCCTGTCTGGCACACCGATGTCTGGGGACATTTGTCGTACGGTCGGCTGATTTGGGAATCGGGGTCACTCCCCGTGACCGAACCGTTGATGCCGCTGTCCGCGGGGATGTCGTTTGTCGACACCGCGTGGCTCAGCCAGATCATCGGATATCTGACGATGAGCCATTTGGGGATCGCGGGATTGCAGGGACTGTGCGCGATTTCCGTGACGGTCTGTGTGGCGCTGCTGGCCGCCCGCTGTTATCGGACGACGCGACAGGGCTGGTTCACGTTGCTGGCCGTGATGAGTTTCCTGGTCGTCTCGTGGTCCCCGCTCTCGGTCTTCAGGCCGCAGATGGCGGGGCTGGCCTGCTTTGTGGTGTTGTTGTCGAGGTTGACGAGCCGTCGGCCGCACCGCGCCGATTGGGTGCTGATCCCCGGTCTGTTCATCGCGTGGTCGAACCTGCACGGTTCGTTTCTGACGGGATTGTTCCTGCTGGGAAGCTTTGTATTGGGACGTGCGATCGATCTGTTGCGTCGCACCGGATCTTTTCAGGCCTTGCTGCGCGATCATCAATTGCGGCGGAATTTTCTGCTGTTCGAACTGGCGTTCGCGGCGGTCATCGTCAATCCCTACGGACTCGGGATCTACCCGGCCGCACTGCAAATCGCGTCGAATCCGAATCTCAATGATCTGACCGAGTGGCATCAGCTTGGGTTGGCGGAAGCCCAGGGAACCCTGTTCGGG
>JANMLE010001590.1:0-3115 GCA_031372385.1 Planctomycetota bacterium
CTGTTTCGAGTTCGAGACAGACCTTCCGAACGAGTACGGACCCGCCCGGGTAAGATTCGAGTTCCAGTTCGCAACCATGTTTACTGAACCCCTCACTGTTTAATGACTGAGCCACTTAATGACGTGGCCACTTAATGACTGAGCCACTTAATGACTGAGCCACTTAATGACTGAGCCAACAACCCTCGCGGCTCACGCGGAGTGCGGTGGCTTGACACCGCTTTGGCATTTTGGACGCAGCCTTTGGCGTCGAGCCATTACAGGTACGACCGCCAGAACTGCGGAAGGAAAAAACAAAAATGCCAAAGCGGTGTCGAGCCACCGCACTCCAAAGGAAACCGCCCCCCAATTCCAGTCGGGTGCCAGTCATTACTTTTACTCACCCCATCGTTCCTTCTCCACGAGTGTTCCCACGGAACGGAAGAACCGCTTTGAAACAGGCGATGTTCTTGGTGATACATGATGCCAAACAACCGGACAGAAGCAGGGCTCGCGATGACGAAAGGAACTGGTGTCCGATGGGCGACTTGAAAGATTCTCGGTTGATCTACCTCAAGGGCTTCCTGTTCCTGTTGGGCAGCGTGATGGCGACCGGGACGCTGCTGCTGGAACACGCCAGCTTCAGAACCGCCGTTCTGCTCGCCGTGGCGATCTGGTGCTCCGCCCGGTTCTATTACTTCCTGTTCTACGTGATCGAACATTACGTCGACGGCCAGTACCGCTTCGCCGGAGTCTGGTCGTTTGTCGTCTATCTGCTTCGATCCCGCTCGTCGAAACGCGGCGAGTCCGATCATGCCTCGCGCGGCCCAAAGTGAGACGTTTTCGTTTAACCGCTACGCCAACGGCGTGCGCGCAGGCGGGAGCGGACCGTTGTTCTCGCGCACGCCGTTGGCGTAGCGGTTAAACGTCGGTGGTAGTCCGGACTACTGAAACCGCGTTCAGAATTTGGGCACGCGCAGCGCGCTTTCGGCGGCGGACAATCCCTGGCGCACTGACTTCTCATGCGGCCACGCCTGCTGAGCCAATCGGAAGAGCGGCGCGGCGTCCTCGGGGTGGGCGAATTGCAGGTAGAGTTCGGCCAGCGGAGACAGGATTTCGGGCTGGTCGCCAAACCGCTGACGGGCCGCCTCCAACACCGCCAATGACCGGCCGCTCCAACCGTGCTCGTCGTAGAGTTTGGCCAGACGAACGTGCGCGGCCATCGCGTTCGGATCAACAGGCTCGCTCGCCCCTTCGACATTCACCACGGACGACGCCGACCGCTGAAGCGCCTGTTCCCACCGCAGCAGCAGCAGCTTGCCACGGGCCTCGTTCGAACCGGATTGCACCGCGCGGACATAGCAGATCTCGGCCTGATCCCGCTCGCCAAAGAGTTGATGCAGATAGCCGCGCCAGTAGTTCAACCCGGCGTGTTCCGGGGCGCGCGGCAGGATGGCGTCGACTTCGCGTTCCGCATCGGCGAAGCTCAGCGCTTCGACCTGGCCTTGAATCCGGCGCAGCGACTGCTCGATCGATTTGTCGAGCGACGTGTCGGTTGGCGTGTCGGTCGAATCGTCCGGGGTTGCATGCAACCGCTCGCGCGCCTGCCGCGCTCCATCGGCCAGCGATGCGGCCACCGGTTCGGCATTCGGCAATCCGCTCGCCAAGTCTAGGAAGTGTGCCGCCTGCTCGTACTGTCGCTCGGCAAAGTACAACCAACCGAGCGACGAACAGACACGCACGGTCACCATGCCGCGGCGCACGAGATCCTCATACAACGCGATCGCCGGTTGGGTCTGGCCCTCTTCCCGCAACAGTTCTGCTTTGCGGGCGATCAGGTCGTTCCGATCGGGCGAGCGGGCGAGAACCGCATCCAACGCGGTCCGCTGAGCCTCCATCCATTCCGCATACCCGCTGCGCGAGACCGTGCCGTTGCGATTGGGACCAACCTCCAGCACCGCCACATCACGGTCCTGGTAGACCACCGTCAGGCTGTACGCCGGATCAGAGAAGACCTGCCGCCAGCCAAAGCCGAGTCCAAACTGCGCCGTGGTGACAACCAGATACCGCGCCGGAAAGCCGGCGATCTGTTGACGGACCCTGTCCGGCGTCTGAGCTTCGAACTGCACGCGGCGCTGATACCGATGAGCCGTCCCACCCACCGCCGCCTGCCACGCGAGCATTCGTGAATGCGGTGGCGAGTTCTCACGAATCCACCGGCCCGCCTTGCGCCAGTCGCCGAAGTAAAAGCCGGGCGCCTCCTGACTGTGGAAGGCGTCCCGATCCGCCAGAAAACGCTGGTTCGTTGAGATCAACGCCGCATCCCCCAGAGACTGCCAGACACACAACGCCAACAGTCCCACGACAACGACAGGCTGTGAAACTAGTCGCCAGCGATGGGGCAGAGCCCGGCCAATCAGGTTGCAACCGGCCGGGAAGAACGCCCAGACGAGCGGCACCATCGGCCACAGAAAACGTTCGTGCCGCCACGGCCAGATGGCCAGGCAGGCACAGTACAGCGGCACATAAAGCAATCCGGCCGCCCCGCCGCGGAATCGCTGCTGCCACAGCCCAACGATTGCCAGCAGGGTCACCATCAGGGTGGCGACAGCGACCACAACACCGAATCCCGACAACGAGGGAAGCGGGCCGATCACCATCGGCGCATAGAACGTCTGCTCGTTGGTCAGTCCCGGCAGCAGCACTCCCGGAAAGACCGATGCGTAGAAGCCCAGCGCCCGCGTCGCATCCGCGATGACACTCGGCAGACCATGCTCGCGTATCGATTGCAGCAGCGATCCCGCATAGTTGTTTCCCGCCGCCATCCGGCTGCGCCACGCCAAGAGACCGAGACACACGACCGCCACGGCAACCGCCGGCAACAACTTCAATCGCCGACGCGAGGTAAGACTCCACAGTCCCACCGCCGCCACCAACGCCACGCCCACGGTCCGCACGACTGGCGTGAAGGCGAGCGCGACGAGTGCTCCGGCATACGCGGCCCGGCGTGATCCACCGGCCGACTCGTCCCACCGGCCGATCCAATACAACACCGCCAGGATTCCCAGCGCATACGGCACCTCGGTCAAGACCTCGGTCGCCAGCGACAGAAACATCGGACTCGTCCCCACAACGG
>JANMLE010001600.1:0-9532 GCA_031372385.1 Planctomycetota bacterium
AAATCTCGGGCGGCTTGCGGTGTTTTATGCCTCACGCGGCCATCAGTGAGACGATTTCGTTTAACCGCGTGGGCATCGCCCCGCGCGTCTTGAGCGTGAATCGCCGCTCACTCGCGGGGCGATGCCCACGCGGTTAAACGAAAACGCCGCACTCGTGACCGCGCGAGGTATGACGCCACTCACTTCGCCGCCGACTTCGCCAAGCGCTCGTCCAGCTCTTTCAGTTGCAGCCGCACGCTGACGATGTACGGCGCGTCGTTCAGTTGCCAGTGGCCGTAGGTCGTGGTGACGATCGTGTCGTCGGGGAGTACTTCGACTCCGGGATACGCGCAGTCGGCCCCTTTGTGATTCTTCAACAAACGGACCCGGCATTGACCCTCGCGATTTTGGACGATGTCGGCATACGTGCCGACCCAGGCGACCCAGTCACCCTTGGTCGGACTCTCCAGCGTCGTATCGCGGAATGAAATGAACAGGCGGCCGTCGGCGGTGTACTTGCCGACATGGCGGTCGCCCGTCAACGAGCCGGGCAACTCGCGCGGTTCAGTCCAGGTCTGCCCTTCGTCGCGCGAGAAGATGACGTGCGAATTCTTGCGCCGCGAATTCTCACGCAGCAGCACGGCCAGTTCCTTGCCGTCGGGGGAACGGATCAACCCCGGCTCGCAGAGATGGACGTCTTGACGCGAAAGCAGGGCGCGCGGCGCGGACCATGTCAGGCCGCCATCGGTGCTGTTGGTCTGGTACAGCGTGAACGTCACCGGCTTCGTCGGATTTGGCGGCTGGGCGAAGTAGCGGCCGTCGTCATGGAACATCGCCATGTATCGACCGGGACCGGTCTTGAGCGGTTCGACGAATCCCATCACGACGATGCCGCCCCAGTCACCGGCCGGTTTGAGTTCACTCCACGTCTGGCCGTCATCCTCACTGACCGCCAGCCGCGCCGGAGACAGTCCCGACCAGACGATCAGCCGCTTCCTGCCCGCGGCATCGACGACCCGATGAATCGTCGGCGTCTCCTTCGAAGTCGACCAACTCGCCGGGACGGGGATGCGATCGGACCACGTCAGGCCGCCGTCGGTGCTGCGCTTGTAGACGATGGGGCCTTTACCGTGTCCCTGCGGATAGACACACAGGATCGTCTTGCCATCCTCCAGCAGGACGGTGGTCGGATGCCCGAGGTACTGACGCGGTTCGCGGTCGACGATCACCTGCCGCTTGGTCTCGGCCGCAAGATCCACCACAGGGATCGAGTACCCGCGCGAGACAACGGGCAGCCGTTGTTGTTCGGCCAGCCAGCGCGTCGCGTTTTCGACGATCGCCAGCGGTTCCGGTTGCTTGAAGACGTCGAATGTTTCGTGGCCGGGACGAAAGTAGAACACGCGGCCGAGGCCAATCTTCCAGACCGCCCCGCTGCGGAAATGCTCGCCCGCATCCCAGCGTTCCTCGAAGATCACCTCATCCGGCGCCGGCACGTGAAAGTGCTCGTCGTACATTTCGGTGTGAGGAATATCGAACGCCGCCGGCAGCCCTTACGCGATCGGATGATTGGGGAGCAGCGTCCGAACGTGGCTTGGTTTGCCATCAGCGCGATACGCCGGGAAGACACAACTCGGCAGCTTGACCTTGAGCAGGATCGAGCCATCCGGCTGCTCTATCTGCTCGACCGACGGCGTGACGGGATCATCGCGTTTGGGAACCGAATAATGTTCAGGTCGGATTGCTTCGACCTTCACAGTCTTCCGCTGTTCGGGCGTCAACTTTGCCAAGACGTCGGCAATGGACCGCTCGTTCATCGCCTCAATAAACGGTGTCGACCAGTGCGCGGAGTGCAGCGCGATCAACGAGAGCTTCCCCCGCTTGATCCGTTCGACCAGCTTCTGCCCGGTCTCCCACTTGATGTCGCGTTGGCGAACGTGTCCCCACCAGATCAGCACGTCGCACTGATCCAGAGTCTGGTTGGACAACCCCTGCTCCGGATCATTCTGGCAGACACTCGTCACGACAAATGCCGGCCGCGACTTCAGGTAGTCGGCAATCGCGTTGCCGAGGAAGTTTTCATACACCTGCTTCTGCGCGGGCTGCTGCTCATCCCAGACAACAACGCGGACGGGGGCGTCGGCAGCGATGCCTTGAGAACCGAGTAATCCGGTGACTAGAGCGATCAAAATCCAAATGACAAATCGCATGATGCAATCCTCTGAAATCAATCGACGATCTCCACTGCGGCCAACCGTGAAATGTGCGGAAGCTTCATTGATCACGGCGAGCAAGCAGCCGCGCGCGAATACCATTTGGGGCAAAGCGGGATTCGTTCAATGTTCGAGCATCTTGAGCAATCACTTGGCGTTGCCGCAGGTACTCGCTGACTTCCGGTTCGTGCTCCAGGTAATAGTCAAGCACGAGATACACATCGGCCAGTTTGAGAGTCGGATACTGCTGGACGATCTCTTCGGCGGTGGCTCCATCAGCAAATGCTTCCACGACCGTGTCGAGCGTGACACGCGTCTGACCAACGCGGATCACCCCGTCTGGTGACACATTCAATGGAATTTGGGTCGGGGCTATTCGTCGCATCTTCCACATCGATTCAAGTCCGCGTACTCCGGGTTATCGTTCTGCCATGCGATCAATTCGTCACGATTGTCGAAACACAACTTCCCCGAGCGTTCGGGTCGTCCAGTCTCCTCCTTGTCATACGAAATCGTGACGCAATGCGGTCGATGGAGTGAATGTTTCCCCGTTCTGCCTTTGTTCAGACTGATGACCCAGCCATCGGCAAGATGTGATTTCAGCCAGTCTTGATAGGGTTGCTCCTCAGCCTCAGACTTCAAACTGCGAAACTCAATCATCGAATTCCCCTTCGACCGTGTGAGACAAACAACCTTACTTCACCAGCTTCTTGTATTTGATCCGGTGCGGCTGGTCGGCGTCCGCTCCCATGCGCTGCTTGCGGACCACTTCGTAGCTCTCGAAGTTGCCCTCGTGCCAGTAGGCTTCGCTGTCGCCCTCGAAGGCGAGAATGTGCGTGGCGACGCGGTCAAGGAACCAGCGGTCGTGGCTGATCACGACGGCGCAGCCGCTGAAGCTGAGCAGCCCGTCCTCCAGCGATCGCAGCGTGTCGATGTCCAGGTCGTTGGTCGGTTCGTCGAGCAGCAGCAGGTTGCCGCCGACGGTCAGTGTCTTGGCGAGCAGCAGACGGTTGCGTTCACCACCCGACAGGAACTTGACCGGCTTCTGCTGGTCGGCCCCCTTGAAGTTGAACTTGCCGCAGTAGGCGCGGCTGTTGATCCGGACGTTGCCGTATAGCAGGTTGTCGTTGCCCCCCGAGATGTTGTCGTAGACCGACTTCTCGCCGTCGAGTGTTTCGCGGTTCTGTTCGACGTACGCGATCTTGACCGTTTCGCCGACGACGACCGTTCCCGCATCGGGCTTTTCGATTCCCATGATCAGTTTGAACATCGTCGTCTTACCGGCACCGTTCGGACCGATCACGCCGACAATCCCCGCCGGCGGCAGGCGGAACGTGAGGTTGTCGAACAGCAGGTTGTCGCCAAACGACTTGGCGACCTTGTCGAACACGACGACTGTGTCGCCCAGACGCGGGCCGGGCGGAATCCGCAGCTCGACCGTTTCTTCGCGTGAATCCTGTTCTTCCGCGACCAGCTTTTCATACGCCTGCAAGCGAGCCTTGCTCTTGGCCTGCCGCGCCTTCGGCGAACTGCGGACCCATTCCAGTTCGCGCTCGAGCGTCTTCTGACGCAGTGAGACCGACTTCTCTTCCTTGCGGATCCGTTCCTGTTTTTGTTCCAGCCAGGAGGAGTAGTTCCCCTCCCACGGAATCCCGCGGCCCTGATCCAGTTCCAAGATCCACTGGCAACTGTTGTCGAGGAAATACCGGTCGTGCGTGACGGCGACGACGGTTCCCTTGTAGTCGTGCAGATGCCGTTCGAGCCACGCGACCGATTCCGCATCGAGATGGTTGGTCGGTTCGTCGAGCAGCAGCATGTCGGGCTGTTGCATCAGGGCCTTGCAGAGTGCGACGCGGCGCTTCTCACCGCCGGACAGCGGGCCGATCGGGGCATCCAGCGGCGGCAACCGCATCGCGTCGGCGGCAATTTCGAGCTCGCGGTCCAGATCCCACAGGTTCTGGTGGTCGATCTGTTCCTGCACCTTCCCCTGCTCTTCGATCAGCTTGTCCATCGCTTCGGGCGACATCTCTTCGCCGAACTTGTTGTTGATTTCCTCGTACCGCGCGAGCAGCGCCCGCTTCGAGGCGATGGCGTCGTTGAGCTCATCCATCACCGTGTGGGTCGGATCGAGCTGCGGTTCTTGCGGGACGTAGAGGCAATCGAAGCCGGCCGTCAGCCGCGCGGTCCCCATGAAGTCCTTGTCCTGCCCGGCCATGATCTTCAGCAGCGTCGACTTCCCCGCGCCGTTGGCCCCGAGCACCCCGATCTTGGCACCGGGATAGAAGGACAACCAGACCCCCTTCAGGATCTCCTTCTTGTCGTGAAACTTTCTCAAATCCTCCATCGTGAAGATGTACTGTTCGCTCATGGACGCTGCCTGGCTCCTGACCACGTGACGGAATCGTCCCACGGGGGGACGGGAATGCTTTTGCGTGGCGACATTGTAGAAGCCACGCGGGAAAACTAAAGACACCCGCCGCTTGGCCAAATTAACACAAGCCTCCTCGTTTAACCCTGAGCCAACGGCGAAGGCGAGGGGTGCCAACGCTTCCCACCCGACGATCCGCGTCGTTGAAGAGTGATTGAGAGTTCTGGCATCCCATGCCTTCGCCGTTGGCTCAGGGTTAAACGAATCTTTCTTGCTGATGTAATTCTCACGCGAGGAAGGAGGTTGACGCGCTGACTGGTTTTCGGGAAAACTCAGCCGATCACTCGACGAGAGTGCCGGGACCGGGGTCGGACAGAAGGACATGTCATGAATCGATTGCTGCGTGCAGGATGGATGGGAATTTGCGTTGCGGTGGCCTCGGTCTCGTCGGCGGACGATGCCATTCTCGAACATCCCCTGTTTGCCAAGCCGGATGCGGTGATCACGATCGACCCGAAGACCACCGCCACGGCACTCGAAATCATTCCGCCCTGTTTCGCCCGGCAGGTGAAGGGGACGAAGCTGGAAGTGAACACCACTCACGGCTGGGGCTGGGTCGAACGCAAGCAGATGATGACCCCGATGGAAGCCGAGAAATACTGCGAGGCTCACAAGAAAGAGCCATACGCGCTGTATGTCCGGTCGATCACGCACCTGATCAAGGACCAGAAGGACAAGGCGCTCGCCGACCTGAACGCCGCCATCAAGCTCGATCCCCAATTCGCACCGGCCGTCTACGGTCGGGGCAACCTGTACGCCGAAACAGGTGAATTGGACAAGGCCCTGGCCGACTTCACGGCCGCCGTGAAACTGGCCCCGAAAGACTTGCTGGCCGCCAACGATCTGGCCTGGTTCCGCGCGACGTGTTCCAACGCCAAGTACCGCAATGGCAAGGAAGCGGTGGCCGAAGCGACGCGAGTCTGTGAAGCCACTGGCTTCAAACACGAAGAGTTTCTGGACACGTTGGCGGCGGCCTGTGCCGAGGCGGGTGATTTCAAGTCGGCCGTCCAATGGGCCACCAAGGCCGCCGAACTCGACCCGGATAACGAAGATTTCGCCGCCCACGTCAAGCTGTTCCAAGCGAAGAAGCCGCTGCGCGATGACGGGAAATAGGACGCCGTCATAACACCAACCCGAAGCGTGATTCTTGAAGTTGCGCCTGTTGGGATTTCAGCCCCGAAGGGGCAGGGCTTCCGAGGTGTGAAATGCCGAGAATCCAAGCCTGACGTGACCAACAAGAGTCGCCTGGACAGCGTTTCGTAGCACGGACGCCTCGTCCGTGCGCGAATGTCACGGGCGATTTCAGACGCACGGACGAGGCGTCCGTGCCACGGGGACTTTTGTCGGTCACGTCATAAATCAGGCAAAATGCCGAAAACACTCGCGACCCCTGAACAGAACAGACTTCTGTCGGATACGTCATTACTGGCGACTCGCTTCCAAAGTTGGCATCGACGCCATCCTGACCGATTACCCATTGGAATTGCGGACCACTCTCCAGCAAAACCCGGCCAGCAAACCATCAACGGAGTGAAACCGAATGACGACCCACAAATCAACCGTTGGAGAGAGCCGGTGACGGTCAATGGCAAAAGGCCCCCGCCCAAGAAAAACGGTCCGCGGATGTGATACACTCCGTTCCTCCAACTGATGGGAGCAAGTTGGCATCGTGTGCCGATCAGCGACCCATCCAAACAATCATTCCAGGAAATGCAGACATGGCCGAAGGCACGATCAAGAAGGTGATGGACAAGGGATTCGGATTCATCGCCACAGCGAGTGGCAAAGATCTATTTTTCCACATGTCGGCGGTTCAAGGTGGCAGCTTTGAAGACCTGCGTGAAGGCCAAAAGGTGACGTACACGGATGGCATGGGCAAGAAGGGTCCGTGTGCCGAGAACGTCAAGCCGGTGTAGTTTCTCGCCGTGAAGCGGCCAGGAAACTGAGCGACGTGTCCTGCCCCCACACGTTGGCAGAAAGGAGGAACAGACAAGCACCTCAACCGGGTTCGTCTTCTAAATCGAACGAGACGATGGCTGGTTCCAGCCGTAGTTTCTCGCAGGACTGGAACGAGCAACCGACAAGTGATGGAGGTGATCCGATGAGTGTGCCTGACGACGTGTGGGAAGACGCCAAAAAGACCGGAGTACTTGCCAGCAAGAAGCTGAAAGAGATCATGGACTTGCCGGCGGACATTGACGCCCTGTAGCGAGGCAAGCATCCCACGCCATTCGGGTCAAAGAAGCGGTGATTGTCCCGCAAGTCCTCTACGAGTATTGGGTGGTGTTTCAAAACCGTCGCCACGTTCGCCAGAACGTGGGAAGACCCGCGAAAATCCCACATTCTGGCGGACGTGGCGACGTCGGAATCAGGTTTTGAAACCGCCCCTACGAGTATTGGGTGGTGGCCACGCGACCGCTCGAAGTCAACGGGCTTGGTTTGGACGTCGCCAGTGGGGAACGGGCGGTCGCCGAATGGATGACCGTGTTCCAGCCGCTGCTCGATGAACGGGGTGTGTTTGGACTTTGGCGAGAATTGGCTTCGGCCCACGAAGTGAAAGGCAAGAACGCTCACGACGCCCGGTTGATCGACGCCATGCAGTGACATCGGGTGACGACCTTGGTCACGTTCAACACGCCGGACTTCGCCCGCTTCACGGGGATCAATGTCTTCTCCCCCGCCGGTGTCCTGAACGGCCTGCTCACGACGTGAAACCGCCACCGTGAGTTTGGAAAGCGGTTGGACTGATGAACCGTCTCAACGAGATGTGAGTACCGTTTACGATTTGGCAACTCGTCTTGGCCTATCGCCCCGATGGCATCCCAAGGGAGTACCTGCGAAGCCTCGTCAAAGATGACGACATCGAATGGAAACTCGGGCGATTCCAGGTCCGTGCTGACCGCGAGCGGACTCATCATCCAGCACGGCTGGAGTCGGACGAGTCGATTCGGCACCCGACGAATTGCCCGGCTTCAAACAAGCGATGGCCCGGTTGATTCACCTCGAATTGACCATCCCCAAGCGTACACGCATCATCGCGGGCGTGTTCACATTCAAGAGGGAGGTTCCGTGCCACTCGCCATTGCCGCCCCACCACCGTTTGAGTCGGCTCCTGCCGATTGGCCGGTCCACCGCCTGTCGGTAGGACAATACCACCGACTCACGAAGTCCGGCGTCTTCACCGAGGAAGACAATATCGAACTGCTCGAAGGGTGGATCATCTCGAAAAGGGCGAAGAACCCACCCCATGACAGCCGCGTGATGTGGACACAGGAACTTCTGCGACGGCGCTTGCCGCCGGGTTGGCACTGTCGCAACCAATGTTCGCTCGAGACGACGGACAGCGTGCCGGAACCGGACGTGTGCGTGGTGCGCGGCGACATTGTGGACTTTGAAGAGCGACATCCCACGCGCGACGATGTCGCGTTGGTGGTGGAAGTTTCGGACTCGACACTGGCCGGAGACCGGCTCAAACGCCGCGTCTACGCGCGAGCAGGCATTCCCACCTACTGGATCGTGAACTTGGTCGATTCCCAGTTGGAAGTCTTCACCAATCCCAGCGACACCGGCCGCGCTGCCGACTACTCCAGTGAGGCGATCCTCACTCGAACGGATGTCGTCACGCTGTCGCTTCCCCACCACGATCCACTCGAAATCGCCGTCGCTGATGTCGCTGATGTGGTGCGATGAGGCGGGATGGCCCGACTGGATCATCCGCCAGCCACATTGGACGCGCCACGTCTGCGGAGAAGCAGTGCCGATGGAGTGTCCACGTCCGATCACACTGCTTCTCCGAGGACTCCGAAGCCATGGCACGCCTCAACTTAAAAAGCGGCCCGAGCCGGGCCACCCAGCCTGTTTGATCTTCCGAACCCACGATTCGGAAACTTGAAACCGCACCGCAATCACGCGCGTCCCCTCATTCCCATCGCACGCAGCGAGCACCTCGCCGCGAACTTCCGCACTGTAAGCCACCATGAAACCACCTCCTTGAGATGGCCCCAATCTACCGAGCCTACCCGGATCGCGCCAGACCTCCGATAAAACCGCTCTAGCCTGCGGCGCACCGGAGGGCACAACTGCCCGCCAATCCTGTGGCCCGGGTTTCCGATGAGCCATCAGAAACAGCACCGCCAAGTGTCGACGTGGGTCAGGCCTCCATCGACAGTCTTGGCGGTGAGCGTCATGCGCTGCTCGGAAAGGGCAGATTCGTCAGGGTCCTAGAGCCAATTGTCGATTTCGATAAAGACGCTGTCGGCGTCACCGTCGTCGATCCCGTCTTGGTCCTCGGTTGCAGATCCCTGAAGGTTGGTTAGGTAGCCGTCTTGGCCGGCATTACCCGACAGAATGTCCGGTGCGAAATCCTCTTTGACCGTGGTGGAAGTCAGCGTGATGCTACCGTTCGCTCCACCTGCCAGCGTTCCTTGAAGGTGAGCCATTCGGTCGTCGAAGCTGCTCGCTGAGGTCCATTCGGAAAGCATCGCCGACAGCGCAGTGGTGTATTCCTCAAGGGTCGACCGCCCCCCAATCATGAGGTCTTCGCTCGCCCCGCCGACCAACGTGTCGACGCCATCTCCGCCGATCTGAATGTTCTTTCCATCCCCTCCCGCCAGCGTGTCGTTGCCGCCGCCGCCTGTCAGGACATCATCGCCGGCGCTTCCCAGAAGCGTGTCGTTCCCGGCTTGGCCCAAGAGGCTGTCGTTCCCCGTATCGCCCGAGAGGATGTCATTCCCCGTGCCGCCCGAAAGCGTGTCATTGCCCGCGCCGCCGGACAGCGTGTTGTTGAGCGTGTTCCCGACCAGTGTGTCGTTCCCCAATCCGCCGGTGACGTTCTCCATCAATGGTGCCGAGACCAGCGTCAGCGACAGATCCGCATTGACCACTTGGGACGTCGACGGACCCAGGTTGACCGCCA
>JANMLE010001623.1:0-4926 GCA_031372385.1 Planctomycetota bacterium
GGTTCTTGAAGACCCGGGTTGAGGTCGCGTGGGCCGAACGCGTCAAGCCCGACGCGGGCTGGATTGTCGAAATACAACTGGAAACATTGGGGAATCGTCGCATCGGTGGCCGCGTGAAGTATAAGAGTTGAGAGCCGCGGAACGCCGACGGTATCAGTGAACAGAGTCGGCAGTTACCCTGTACCAAGCGTTCGCCAACTTCGCGCGGACGACAGTGTGGCCACAGTCCGGACTATTCATGGTCCCTCGTGAAACAGTCGCAGCCTTCATGTAGCTGAGTTCGCAAGAACTCAGCCCAACTCGCGATCAGGAACTGAGTTCTTGCGAACTCAGCTACGGGGCCATGAATCAACCGGGATAGAAAAAGCAGACACCGTGCAAGACATGACACCGCGCCAGATTGTGGCGGAACTCGACAAACACATCGTCGGCCAGGATGCGGCCAAGCGGGCCGTGGCGATCGCGCTGCGGAACCGCTGGCGGTGGCAGCAGCTTCCCGAAGACGTGCGCCGCGACATCACTCCGAAGAACATCCTGATGATCGGACCGACCGGCGTCGGCAAGACCGAGATCACGCGGCGGCTCGCGCAGTTGATCGGCTCGCCGTTCGTGAAGGTCGAAGCGACGCGGTTCACCGAGGTCGGTTATGTCGGCCGCGATGTCGAAAGCATGATCCGCGAACTGGTCGACGCCTCGATCAACCTGGTCAAGCAGCGCAAGCGGGTCGAGGTCGAACAACAGGCACAAAAGAACGTCGAGGACCGGCTGCTCGACCTGCTGATTCCGCACGAATCGGTCGCGCCGGCCCCGCCCGTCGAAGGACTAGCGGACGATTCGGACGCAACCGCCCTTGATTCCGCCGACGATGCCGAAGCCAAGCATGAACGGACCCGCGAGAAGTTTCGCACGATGCTCCGTTCCGGCGCGCTGGAGGAGAAGCCGGTCGAATTGACCGTGCCGCAGCGCCGCATGCCGGTGCAGGTCTTCTCCAACATGGGCTTGGAACAGATGGATGTCGACTTCCAACAGATGTTCGAAAAGCTGATGCCGCGCCAGCACAAGGACCGCAAGATCACCGTCCGCGAAGCACGGGTGCTGCTGCTGGAGCAGGAGATCGACCAACTGCTCGACAAGGACGCGATCCACGACGAGGGCCTGCGGCTCGCCGAGGACAGCGGCATCGTGTTCCTCGACGAAATCGACAAGATCTGCGGCGAGTCGGAAGGGCACCACGGGGCGGACGTCAGCCGTCAGGGAGTGCAGCGCGACCTGCTGCCGATCGTCGAAGGGGCGACCGTGCAGACTCGTTACGGTTCACTGAAGACCGACCACATCCTGTTCATTGCGGCCGGCGCGTTTCATTCCTCGCGCCCCGCCGACCTGATGCCGGAATTGCAGGGTCGCTTTCCGATCCGGGTCGAATTGAAGGATCTGACGAAAGCCGACTTCCTGCGCATCCTGACCGAGCCTTCCAGTTCGATCACGCGGCAGTCGCAACAATTGCTCGAAGTCGACGGCATCGAACTAACGTTCACACCGGACGGTCTCGAAGAGCTGGCCGAGATCGGCTGGCGGGTCAACCAGTCGACGCAGAACATCGGTGCGAGGCGGCTCTACACGATCATGGAGCGGCTGCTGGAGAACATCAGCTACGAGGGCCCGGACTCGCGCGGCATCACGATCACCATCGACCGCGCGTTCGTCCGCCGACAACTGGAAGACATCAGCCGCGACGAGGATCTGAGCAAGTTCATCCTGTGAGGCGAGCGGCAAGAAATAATCTCGCCGCCACTGGGCTCGTCCCGGTGGCTCGACGGCTTTTGCCCTACGTGTTTGCTGAGGTATGCGAATAGTGCAAAAGCCGTTGAACCACCGAGGTGAACTCGGTGGCGGGGTATGTTTGGAGTTGGCGCTCGCTTCGACGCAGCCGGCTTCGGTTCCTACGCGAACTACCTCAACTCCGCCGTCTTCTTGCGGGCTTCTTCCCTGGCCTTGGCCATGACGCTTTCCAGCGTGACCTTCGCGCCTCCCTGTCGCTTGCTCTAGTCGGCCGCTTCCATGTAGGCGTATATTTCCAGGGTCTCCTCTTCCGTGACAGGAGGCACACCGGTCCGGAAGAACTTGACGATGTCGAAGAGGAGCGGATCGTAACCGTCGTACGAACCGACCGGGCTCGTCCCCTTCTCGCCCGTCGCCGTTCCCGTGTAGCCCTTCCCTTCGCGGAAGATGCCGACCCGGTCGCCCGACCATTCCCCCGTGACTTGAATCAGGCCGTCTTCCGTCTTGCCGCGCGTCACGGATTGGCAACCGGTCCCCATCACCGTGAACAGCGATTCGACGCCGTGAATGCCGTACCAGAACAAGTCGGGATGCGTCGGCTCCAATGAAGCCGGGCTGGTCGTTTCACAGCGTGTCAGCCGACCCAGCGACCCACCGCGAACGGCCAGCGAGTTCTTGCCGAACCGCAGCGACGATGACGAGAAGACCGGCACCTTGTACTTGCGAGAAGCTTCGAAGATGGCGACCGCATCGGCCAGCGAACCGGCGATCGGCTTGTCGATGTAGCACGGCTTGCCCGCCTTCAACACGGGGAGCAGTTGTTCGTAGTGCGGCCGGCCGTCGTTGGTTTCCAGGAACACCACATCGACCCGCTTCAGCAGTTCATCGATCGAGTCGACGATTTCGACGTCCAGTTTTTTCACGTCTTCGATGTAGCCCGGCACGCGACTGACACTGCTGGCAATGTCGGGGCTCCCCTTCGGATAGACGGCGACGAGACGGCAGCCCGCGACTGCGGGATTGGGTTTCTCGGCGTTCAGCGACTTGGTGAATGCGATCGCGTGCGACGTGTCCAGGCCGATGATGCCGGCCCGCAGCGGCTTCGGTTCCGCGGCGACTGGTGCGTCGGCCGCGGCCGCCTTGTTCGAATCGGCCAGAGCCACCAAGGCGTCGGCGGGCGGGAAGTCCGCCTGTGCCGCGACTGGCTTGGCCCCATTCGGCTTGGCTGCAACCGGCTTGGTGGCGGGCAGACCGATCGCCAGGAACCCGATGTTCCACAGCGCGACGGTCTTGTCCTGTCCCCCGGTGGCGACCAGGCGTCCGTCGTGTGACAGCGCGAGCGCGCTGATTTTCGCTTCATGAGCATCCGCCGTAGCGAGTTCCGCGCCGGTTTCGAATTCCCAGATCTTCAGTTCGTTCTTGCCGACCGCGCGGCCGCCGCTGACGCTGATCGCCGTCTCGTCGTCGGGATAAAACACGACCGCGTTGGTCGGACGCGAATGACCGCCGAAAAACCCGAGCGGCTTGTTGTCGGTCAGGTTGTAGATGTTCACATGTTCGTCGACACCGGTCGACGCGACGAACTTTCCATCCGGTGAGAACGCCACGCCGGTCGCGGCCTTGGTGTGCAGTTCGAATTCATTCGTCACCTTGCCCGTGGCCGCATCCCAAATGATGACTTGGCCCAGCCGCGTGGGACGCGTGTCGTCGCCGAGCGCGGCGGCGATCAACTGTCCGTCGGGGGACCACGCCACGCCGGTCACCGGCAGGCCGTTCCCCTTGAGAACCAGCGCCGGTGCCGGGTCATTCAGATTCCAGATCCGCAGCGCCTCGTCCTCGCAGCCAGTCGCGAACTTCGTCCCGTCCGGCGAAAACGCGACGCTGGTCACATAGGCGCGATGCTCCTTCAACTCGCGGACGATCTCGCCGCTGACGGGGTTCCACAGGACGGCCCGCTGATAACTGCCAACGAGCAGCAGTTTGCCGTCGGGTGAATACGCGAGCGCCCGCACCTGGCCCGATTTCATGGCGAGTTCCCGCCGAACGGTCTTCGCTTCGACGTCGACCAGTTGAACGCCGTCCTTCACACCGACCGCCAGTGTCTTGTCATCGGGACTGAACGCCAGGCTGGTGACCCAGCTTGTGAACGACGTCAGCCGCTCGACCGGTTGCAGTTGTTTGGGCTTCGACGCATCACCCTTCTTGACCGTCTTTCCCAAGCCTGGCAGTTGCAGACCCTTGGGGGTGTCGGCGGCGAAGACGGGACCGACCAGCATCAGAACCAGCATCATCCACACACGGTTGCTCATGCCAGACTCCTTGAACACGGTTGGTCGCACATTGATCGATCACATCCGTCGCGGGCGTAGTTATTCCCGACCCGGCCTCCCACGAGACGTTTAACCGCAACGCCAACGGCGTGCGCGAGAACAACGGTTGGCTCCCGCCTGCGCGCACGCCGTTGGCGTAGCGGTTAAACGAAAACGTCTCACTTGGGACCGCGTGAGGCATAAGCCGGGAAACATCTCATTGGTCCGACGACCGCAATCCGGGACTTCGGACGGGCCGATTATGTCACGGCCCGGGGAGGCTGCCAACAGAGTGGTCGCGACGTGATTGCGAACACCGCCATGAATGCCTCTAATGGGACACAGTTCCGGCCCGAGGGCCGCCCCCTGCTTCGCGTTTGGAGGAGTCCATTGTGACCCGCTTTTCCCGTCTGTCGGTGTTCGTGGCCTGCTCAATGGCCGTGATCGGTTCCCTGTGGCTGTCGCAACTCTCCCCCGTTCAAGCGCAGCCCGGCAAGTCCAAAACCAAGGTCAAACCGATCACTCCGGCCGAGTTGAAAAAGCTCGATGCCAAACTGGAAGACGTGCAGCGGTCGTTCCTGAAAGACACTGACTCGATCATCAAGGGATACGAGGAGGGGGGCCAGTATGACCGGGCCAAGATCCTGCTGGAAGTCCTGCTGAAACTCGATCCGAAGAACGACTTGATCAAGAAGAAGCTGGAACACCTGGATGATCAGATCCTGGATTCGACGGAATCCGACATGGATCTCGATCCCTCCAAGGGATGGCAGCCGGTGGGAATGGTGGCGAAGGATCGGCTGATCCGGATTGAAGTCGACGGGGACTACAAATTCGT
>JANMLE010001652.1:0-2713 GCA_031372385.1 Planctomycetota bacterium
GGCGCATTCTCGCGAACAACCTTGCCGACGAGATCCGCAAGGTGCAGCGAGACAAGCGAGGCGGTGGTCGCGAACTGTCTCTGGAACGCGCCCTCGAGCAGTCATCTCTGAAGCTGGAAGCCTTCGCAGTGGCGGACGAGGTCTCTCCCAGTCACCACATGGTGAAGCAGGAGCAGATTCTGAAGATGACGGCGGCGCTGTCACTACTCCCCGATGGCCAGCGCGAGGCGCTCATCCTTCAGCACTGGCACGGCTGGCAGTTGGCTCAGATTGCCGAACAGATGGGCCGCACACGCGCCGCCGTCGCGGGACTCATCAAGCGGGCGATTCAGACGCTGCGAGCAGAGTTCAACGAATCGGAGTAGGATGCCGCCCGACCAAGGGTCGTTCGCCAAGGCCGCCAATTGCCTTTGATCCGATTTCCCAAAAATTCTCGTTACGCGCGCCTCACCGGATCGGAATTGACGCAGCAGCTTCCAGTGACAATTGTGGCATCCGTATCAGATCAGAAGGCGTCGTCCGTGGTGGTGGTTGGGCGGCGGCGGCAACTGAGGATCTTGGACCATGTCGGCTGAGTCGCGAGAGACGCCCGTCGATCACATCATTGCGGACTTCCTGGAGGCGGCCGAGGCGGGTCGCTTGCCGGACCCGCAGGATTATTTCAACCGCTTCCCACAGTTCGCGGACGAGTTGCGCTCGTTCTTCAGCGGTTACGGCCAGTTTCAGGGAGCTGCCGGCGAACGGCCGCCGCATGCTGACTCAACCGGGATTGGAAGGTCAGACCTTGTCGAAACGAGGGCTCCTGCGGCGCGAGATGGTCGGAAACGGCAGACGCTGATTCCCAAAGTGCTGGGTCGCTACCGGCTGCAACGGTTGTTGGGCAAGGGGGCGATGGGAGCAGTGTTTCTGGCCGAGGACACTCGGGTCGGCCGTCGCGTCGCACTGAAAGTGCCTACGCTGGATCTCAACGAAGACCCGACATCGCGCGAGCGGTTTTATCGCGAAGCTCGCGCGGCCGCCTTGCTGCGACATCCGAACATCTGCGCGGTCTTCGATGTGGGCGAGGCCGAAGGTTTTCAGTTCATCGCGATGGCGTATGTGGCCGGAGTGCCACTGTCGAGGTTTGTGAACAGGGACAAACCGCTCGCCCCGCGCAAGGCGGCGGTCGTCGTCAAAAAGTTGGCCCTCGCAATGGAGGAGGCTCATCGAGCGGGCATCGTGCATCGCGATCTCAAGCCCGCCAACATCATGATTAACGAACAGGGTGAGCCGATCGTGATGGACTTCGGACTCGCGCGGTTGAGCCGATCCGCCGAGGACGTGCGCATCACGCGGACCGGCATGATCGTTGGCTCGCCCGCATACATGTCCCCCGAACAGGTGACGGCCGATCACGAGGCCCTCGGCCCGTCGGCCGACATCTACAGTCTGGGAGTGATGCTGTACGAACTGCTCACGGGGCAACTTCCCTTCACGGGGCATGGCAAGCTGATGGCGCTGGTCGCGCAAATTCAACGCGACCCTGCTCCGCCACTCTCCACTTTTCGAGCCGACATTCCGCCCGCTCTCGAAGCGATCTGCCTGCGGATGCTGGCGAAGTTGCCTGAGGATCGTCCGGCGTCGATGAACGAGGTTGCTCGCGCGCTGAGCGACTTCCTCGCCGGACGTTCCTCCGCAACCGATCCCACGGTCGATACGCAGCCGCTCGCCATTCCCGCGTCGAGCGATGCCGTGGCGGAGACGATGGAGTATGTGTTCTCGCCCCACGACATCATGGCCGCAGGACTCTCCGCGCCGGAGTCCGCCAGTGACAACGAGATTGATGAGATTGTCTTCGCACCGGCCGAGTCATCGCTGATGGAATCGGAAGGCAAGGAACCCGATACCGCAGTGGTGCCGAAAGAACCAACGCCGAAACTGCTGTCAACATCCCACATGGCCTCGACGCCAGTGAAGGATCATTCCAGACGGAATCAGTGGCTTCGAGTTGCTGGTGTTCTGTTGGTGCTGAGCGTGGGATGGGGAGCCTTTGAATTAGGACAAAGATTCTCGGTCCCTGCGCCAAAGAAGACGGCGTCAAGTGGGCGGGCACCTCTGAAGAGTGTTGCCTCAGCACCAGCAGCGAAGCCAGAAGTGCAACCCATCGTCAAGCCGGCCGTCACGCCAGCCGTCGTGAATACGCAGGCCGAGGCGATGCCGCCAAAGCCTGTTGTGAATCCTCCGCCCGAAGCACTCGTCGTTCCGGGTGATCTACCGCAGCCGGACTTGGTGTTGCTGAGTGCCCCACGTCGCAGCAGCTTTGCGGGTGGTGGCATCGTGTTGCATCTGGGCGTTCGCAATGAAAGCCGCCTTCCGCGCGGGAGTCGTTGGCGAGCACAGGTCTTCGATCATGACGGTCGTTTGCTTTCGGAAAGCACTCTGACGGACGCGGCCGATCTGCGAGGGCGGATCGTCGTGAAGCTGACCTCGGACGAAAAACTCCCCGAACGAATTCGCCTGAAACTGATCGACGTGGAAAAGGAGACGGCGGTGTTTTCCGAGTTCGCCTCGACCGCCACCGTTTCGGGAGTGAAGACCGTTCCGATTCGGATGACCATGCAGGCCAGTCGCGGCTTGCACGATGACCTGCATGTGCTCAACAGATCGCGCGTGCAGCACAACGGACTGACGGAGATGACCACGGGCCGGCCGTTCAGGGCATCGAGCGCCTCCT
>JANMLE010001692.1:0-1149 GCA_031372385.1 Planctomycetota bacterium
CGCTCGTCGTTCAGCGCGGCGACCGCCGCGGCATGCTGTTCACGGACCTGCTTGGCGGCGGGATCGCCGGTCAATTCGAGAAATCCCGTGTTCTTCTGGCGTCCATTTCCCTGACCGCCGCCGGCGCTGTAGAGCGTGTCGGTGCTGGTGAACAGCCCGGCCATCGCGTAGTACTCGCGCGTTGGGATCGGATCGAACTTGTGATCGTGGCAACGAGCACAGGCCACGGTCAGCGCCATGAAACTCGTCGTCACCACTTCAATCTGCTCGGCGACAACGTCCATCTGAAAGTCGGGGTTGTTCTGCGCGCGGGGCTTGGACCCGAGCGCCAGGAAGCCGGTTGCGATCAACTGTTCATCGTGCTGCCGGGTGTTGTCGAAGGGAAGCAGATCGCCGGCGACCTGATCACGGATGAACTGGTCAAACGGCTTGTCCGTGTTGAAAGCGTTGATCACATAGTCGCGGTAGCGCCAGGCATGCGGAAACGTGACGTTGTCGGTGTTGCCATTCGATTCGGCGAAACGGGCCACATCCAGCCAGTGACGCGCCCACCGTTCGCCGAACTGCTTCGACGCGAGCAGGCGGTCAACGAGCGCCTCTTTCGCGCGCGGAGACTGATCCTTGACGAACGCGTCGACGTCCGCGGGAGTCGGCGGGAGTCCCACCAAGTCGAAGTAAACGCGGCGCACCCACGTTCTCGGATCGGCATCGCCGACGGGCGGCAGATTCTTCGTTTCCAATTCCGCCAGTACGAACTTGTCGATATCGCCTCGCGGCCAGGCGGCGTTTTTGACAGCGGGCGGCGACGTCTTCTGGGGGGACTGAAACGCCCACAACTGGCGGCCCGCTTCGACGTCGATGTCTTTCTTCGCCACGACGGGCTCTTTGCCCGTCGACTCGCGCGGGTCGGGTGCTCCCATCTTGATCCACGCCACGAAGTCGGCGACGACTTGATCCGGCAGTTTTTTGTTCGGCGGCATTTCGAGGCCGTCGTGCCGCAGCGCTTCTATCAACAGGCTGTCATCGGGACTGCCGGGGACGATCGCGGGGCCGGACTCACCGCCGCGCAGCAGCCCGTCGCGCGATTCCAGCACGAGGCCCCCCTTGACCTTGCTGCCGTCGCGTGTGGAGTGACATTCGTAGCAGCTC
>JANMLE010001711.1:0-8019 GCA_031372385.1 Planctomycetota bacterium
AGCGTGCTGACGCGCAGATCGATCGCGCGTCCCTCCATCATCACATGGATCCGGCCGTCCTGCGGCAGCCGCCGTTCGCTGATGTCCATCGACGCCATGATCTTGATGCGCGAGGCGACCGCGGGCGCGATGTGTCCGGGAAGTTCCAGAGCCTTGTGCAGTGCGCCGTCGACACGGTACCGGACGCGGATCTGCCGTTCGGTCGGCTCGATGTGGATGTCGCTGGCACCCTCTTTGACCGCCGAGTAGATGATGTAGTTGACCAGCCGAATGATCGGGCTCTGGCCCGCCAGTTCGTTGACGTTGACGATGTCATCGATCGACTCTTCGATCAGTTCGACGGCGTCCCCCTGCACGTCGTCGATGATGTCGTCGATGACAAACACCTGCGAATCGGGCAGGTAGGTTTGCAGTGTGCGGCGGATGTCGCGCGCCGACGCGATCGCCAACTGGATGTCGCAGTGGGCGGCGGCCTTGAGCCGGTCCAGCAGGAAGACGTCCGATGGTTCCGCGACGGCGACGGTCAGCGTGTCGCGCACCTTGAACAGCGGCAGGACGACGTGCTTGGTGATGAAGTCGCGCGGCAGCAGTTCCACGACCTTGGGGTCGAACAACCGGGCGTCAAGTCGGACGAACGGCAGTTGAAACTCGACCGCCAGACATTCCAGAATCTGCTCTTCGGTGCAGAATTCCCGTTCGATCAGCAGCTCACCCAGCAGCTTGGACTCTTCCCCCTCTTTCTGCAGCCGCAGCGCCTCCTGCAACCGTTCGGCGGTCAGGAAACCTCGGCGCACGAGCAGATCGCCCAGCCGCGGTCGTGACTGCAGCGGGGAACGGATCGGCGACGGTGATGGGGGGGCGGCGACGGACATCAGCGGAAGCTCGCGACGGCATCGATGACCGATTCAAACAGGTCGAAACGCTGGTCCAGGCGGGTCAACTCGAAGATCTTGCGTCCCGGATCGGCCAGCCCGCTGATCTTGACGGTCCCGCCGGCCTGGCGCGCCTGGTCCTGCAGATCCAGCAGTGCGGTGAGTCCCGCGCTGTCGTACCCGTCCGTCCGGTCCATTTGCAGGACGATCGCCGAGCTTCCCTTCTGCAGATGCCCTTCGATCGCCTCGGTCAACAGGCGCGCCGTCTCTTCCATCAGGTCGTCCGGAGTGTGGACGACGACGACATCGCCAAAGGTTTCGGTGGTGATCTGCATGTTTCTACTCCACGCGGCCTGACGTGCCACGTTTAGCCGCCACGCCAACGGCGTGCGTGTGATCAACGGTTCGCCCGCATTCGCTCCCACGCCGTTGGCGTTGGGGCTAAACGTGGAATCGACTCATTCAGGGCCGCGTGAGGTGTCATCAGGCCGAGAAGGTGTCGCGGTAGGCCGCCGTGGAGGGTTCCACGTCGTAGCCCAGGATCTCATACACTTTCACCACCAGCTCGCGGGGGCTGAACGGCTTGGCCACGATGGCGGAGAGGTTCAGGGCGTCGAGTTCGTCGGCTTGCTCGCCCAGTTCCAGACCGCGGGCCGTCAGCAGGATCACCGGCAGGTCCGCCAGGGTTGCGTCGGCGCGGATGCGAGCCACCAGTTGAGCCCCGTTTTCGCCGGGCATCGTGTAGTCGGTGATCAACAGTGCCGGAGGATGCTTTTGGAGCAACTCCCAGCACGCTTCGGCATCGGGCACCCCCTGGACATCGAAGCCGGCACGCGCGAATTTCAGGGAAATGGCCCGCACGATGTGCGGTTCGTCGTCGCAGACAATGATGCATGGTGACATGGCAATGGCTCCTGGTGTGATGCGGGTCAACAGATCGGATCATGGCGGCATCGGCGTCACGAACGCCCGATGCGAACGATTATCAGCAGTTCCAAGTGTGCCGGACACCGTAGCTGAATTCGCAAGAATTCAGCCCGCTGTTGCCACTCCCTGAACTCTTGCGAGTTCAGCTAAGGCGAGAACTTGGAACTCCTGAACATGGATTTCAATGGGCCGCCTTCTGGTTCTCGGCGTGACGGGCTGCGCGACCACCGCGGTGGCCGAGCGGAATCCGGATCGAAAAGGTGCTGCCGTGATTCACCTGTGAGGCGACGGAGATCGATCCGTCGTGAATGTTGGTGACGATGTATTTGACCAGGGCCAGCCCGAGGCCGGTTCCCGGCGCCGCCTTCGAGTTCTGCGGAACCCGGTAGAACCGTTCAAACAGCCGTGGCAGTGAATCGGCCGGGATCCCCATGCCGTTGTCCTGGACCTCGATGACCGCCTCGGTCTCCAGCATGCGGGTGCGAATCCGCACCTGACCGCCGGCCGGGGTGTACTTGACCGAGTTCGACACCAGGTTGATGACCGCCTGCCCGAACAGATCCTGATCCAGATGGGCGGGCAGATACAGGTCGCTCAGTTCGTCCACGACCGTGATGTTCTTTTCCTTGGCCGCCGAGGAGACCACCTCCATCGACTTCCGGACAATGCGGTTCACGTCGACGTCCTCGCGCTGCACCTTGATGACGCCGCTTTCGACCCGCGAAAAGTTCAGCAGGTTGTTCACCAACCGGGTCAGCCGGTCGACCTGCTCGTTGATGAACGTCAGAAACTCCAGGCGTTCGTCGGGATCGTCGACGTCGTCGTCCATCAACAGTTCCGTGTAGGCCCGGATGCTGGCCAGCGGCGTCTTCAATTCATGGCTGACCGACGACACGAACTGCGCCTGCTTGGCCGTTTCTTGCACTTGTTCGCGGATGTCGGACAGGACCACCGAGACGCCCGCCAGACGACCCTCCTCGTCGTACAGGTTGGCCGCGTCGGCCCGATAGGTGATCGTCTCGCCGGAACATTTCAGTGCCACTTCGGCCGTCCGCTTGTTGGCGGCGGCCGACCGGTTGCGAACGGCATCCACCAGCGCTTTCACTCCGGACATCTGCTCCCATGCCGCTTCGGCAGATAACTTGTCGTCACCGGTGACGGCATTCAACAGGGCCGTGCCGGGGCCGTTCTGATAGACCAGCGCGTTGGACGCATCCAGCAGGAACACCGGTTGGCCAACCTGGTCCAGCGTGTGGACCAGCCGCCGCACCTGGTTCTTCTGCAAATGGGCCCGGGCTTCCAGCCGGGCCCGCTGCTCGGCCAGATCACGGGCCTTGATTTCATGACGTTCGACCCGGCAAAGCAGGTCGCCCAGCAGGGATTGAAAGACGCCGGTGCGTGACAGGTTGCCGCCCCGCAATTCAGGACGCTGAAGCATGGCCGCAGCCGCAGCCTCCTGCCGGCGAAACAGGACGATGGTCACCAGCAATCCGACGAGGCATCCGGCGAACGTCAACAGCGACGCGGCCGGACGGTGGAAGAGCCAGCTTCCCACCAGCGCGGCCGCCATTCCAAAGGCAATCGCCGGCAGACAAAGCGGCAGCAACAGGGTTCCGGTGTGAACCGGCGGAATCGGCAAGTCCGCCGAACCGTCCAGAGACGAAGCGTTGGCCTTCAGGGAACCGCGATCCAACACACCGCTTGGATTGTGATCGAAGATGTCGGTCGCCATGTTTCCCATCCCCAAGGCCTCTTTATTGCCGCCAAATTCGCGACGGTACGCACCGTGTTTCGCGCCGCCGGTGAATCGTCGACTCAGACTCGTTCCGCTTCCGGAAACCTAGGTCGCGGAATCGATGTTGTCCAATCGCCACATCGGTTGCCTTGCGACAACACGACGGGAGGGGATGGAGAAGGCGCGGGTTGACGCGGCTCACGCGGCGATGCGGATGGTGGCGGTCGTACCGGATCGGATCGGATTGCTCGATTCGCCGAAGCTCCCCGGACCAGAAGCTCCCCGCAGAGACGCAGGACAACATCTTCCGAGGCAACGCGATCAAGCTGCTGAAACTTAGGATCGGCGCAGAACTTACTGTCGAATGGTCGCCTTTCGCTCCGCTAAAGTTTTTTCTTTCGCGGAGCTAAAGACGACAGTAATTGATGCGCCGATCCTAAACCGGATGATTCACCACGAAATACACGAAACACACGAAAGGAAAACGGTGAGGCAGGTTCGTTGACGCGTCAGTCCGTGGACGGAGCGACACGATGCTCTTGGTGACATAGGATGCAACTCTCAGCCTTTCGTGTCTTTCGTGTCTTTCGTGGTTCAGTCCATGAATAATCCGCGCTAGAAATCACTCGTGACCTCGCCCCCCGCGCGGGTGGCCAGCGCCTTGAAGACGTTGGTGTCGATGTTCTGCGTGATGAACCGGACCCGGCCGTCACCGAACAACATGTGAACTCCCCCCGTGTGCGAACTGCTGAAGTCGTCGATGTGCAGCGCCGGATGATTGGGGGTGTGATCCGAGACCGCCAGGATGCGGGCAATCGCCTCTTCGCCCTGCGGCACGACGCCGACCCAGGTGCTGTGCCAGTTCGGCGTGGTCGCGTTATTCGTGCGGTGCTCCCCCAAGAAGACGGTGTTGCTCATGCCGTCAACGACATCGCGCATCCGGGTCGAACTGTTGTGAAAGAACATGCCGTTGCTGACACACTGCGCGGCGGGAAAAGGCGGACTCGCGCAGATGTTCTCAAACCCAAGTGTTCCAAAGCTGCCGACATAATTGGCGGTCGGCAGCGTGGCGAGAATGTTCGACGGATTCCCCTGCTGGCCGATCGTCCAGGTGTCTGTGGAGGGATCCGAGGGACAGCGGAACGTCGCCAGCACCGTTTGCCGCGCGACGGCATTGCTGGCGTCGGTGCAGGACAAATTGAAGTTGATCCGGCTGTAGAGCGGCGCCTGATCGAGATACGGCAGGATGTGGCTGCCCCAGGCAAAGCCGGAGGGACCATCCATGTGCGACACGCCCCCCTGCACGCCCAGCCAGCCGGGGGGAAACACATTCATGGTGTCGTGATAGCTGTGCAGGGCCAGGCCCAGTTGCTTCAGGTTGTTGATGCACTGCGAGCGGCGGGCAGCCTCGCGCGCCTGCTGCACGGCGGGCAGCAGCAGGGCGATCAACACGGCGATGATGGCGATGACCACCAGCAATTCAATCAAAGTAAAACCGTTGCGGGAACGACGAGACAAAGAGAACATGACCAACTTCCCCTCAAGAAAGAACGCGAGGAACAGTCCGTGCGCGGACGAGTAGAAAGAATGAAACAACGCACCGGACGAATCGGCGTTTGCGCCGGATGCAGCGGGCCGAGAGACTCCGCGGGCGGCGATTGAAGCCGGGCACCGGGAATGGAGCGACCGGACCGGCGAATGCCAACAGGCGAACACTGGGCTCCATCGCTTCCAACACTCAGCCCCTGCGGGCGAGCGTTCAGACAGACGGGGGACCGCGCGAATCAAACGGCCGCGTGCGGTGTGATGCCGCAACGGATTCGGCCCGCTCCGCGAATCGCTCGACACGCGCCGCGGTAACCGTCAGCGCGACAGGATCGGCGACGCACCCCGCATGCAGCGCGATGATGCACAGCCCGCAGTGTTGGTCGTCATCCGGACACTGGTCGGGAGTCCCCGGAACGGGCTGCGTGGACGAAGGGCTCAACGGGGCGCAGTGCGGGTGCTGATGGTCATGGTGACAACAGCGAACCGGGGTCGGCACTTCAGGCTCGGATCGCATCGTCAGCAGATGCGAGTGATGCAGCAATCGGTGGGCGGGCGCATAAAAGCCCCAGACGCCAAGCTGAGCCAGCGCCAACAGGACCGCACCTATCCGCATCGACTGAGAAAACATGGGAGCTGCCGCAAGAGAGTCGTTGGCCGATCAGGCCAATTCCATCGAACGTACGCGATGGTAGGTCACATCGTTGGGTTCCGCAATCGCATTCGGCGATGTCGGCCGACAACAGCATCACGCGATCACCCGCCCGGTGCAGTTCAGTTCGTTTAACCCTGAGCCAACGGCGAAGGGATCCGGCAACACGCCATGCTCCGAGACAGATTCCTTCGCCGCTGGCTCAGGGTTTAACGATTCGGAGGTTGCGGCCTGAGCCCGCGCGACCGTCACGCTTGGCGATTGGACGGGGAGCCGTCACGCTGGTATCGGTCGTGACCGGTCGGTTCCCAATTGAGGAAGGGGGATGTTCATGCGAGTCGTCGTCGGAGTGACGCTGGGGTTGTGGATGCTGGTTTGCTCGGGTTCCAACCCGGTGACCGCGCAGGAGCCGTCGCAACTGGAAAGCTACATCCGCCTGCATTACTCGAAGTCCGAGCACATGATCCCGATGCGCGACGGGGTGAAGCTGTTCACGTCGGTCTTCGTCCCGCGCGACTCGACCAAGCCCCATCCAATCCTGATGAAGCGGACGCCGTACAATGTCGCCCCCTACGGCGAAGACAAGTATCCCGCGAAGCTGGGGCCGGGCGAACTGTTCGTGAAGGCGGGGTACATCTTCGTCAACCAGGACGTGCGGGGCCGGTTCGCGTCCGAAGGGGAGTTCGTGCAGGTCACGCCACACCTGGCCTCCAAGAGCAAGCCGTCCGATGTGGACGAAAGTTCGGACACATCCGACACGATCGACTGGCTGTTGAAGAACGTGCCGAACCACAACGGCCGCGTCGGCATGTATGGCATCTCGTACCCCGGCTTCTACGCGGCGGC
The DNA here is from genome assembly GCA_031372385.1 of Planctomycetota bacterium. Classification (GTDB taxonomy): domain Bacteria; phylum Planctomycetota; class Planctomycetia; order Planctomycetales; family Planctomycetaceae; genus Schlesneria. The sequence goes on from JANMLE010001711.1 coordinate 6,578, forward strand.
CGGCATGATCGATGCGCATCCCGCGCTGAAGGCGGTCTCGCCGCAGGCCCCGGTGGGCGACTGGTACTTCGACGACTTCCTGCATCACGGCTCGTTCTTTCTGGCGCATGCGTTCCGCTGGCTGACGGGCAACGCAACCGAACGCCCCAAGCCGACCACCGAACCGGCCAAGCCGTACGTCTACCCCACACCGGACGGCTACAAGATGTTCCTCGACGCGGGCTCCGTCGAGAACATCGACAAGCTGTATTTGAAGGGATCGATCCCATTCTGGAAGGAGATGATGGAACATCCGAACCGGGACGAGTTCTGGCAGAAGCGGGCGCTGATTCCGCATCTGAAAAATGTCGCCCCGGCCGTGATGACCGTGACGGGCTGGTACGACGCCGAGGATCTGTACGGTTCGTTCAAGACGTACCACTCGATCGAGCGGCAGAACCCGAAGGTCAAGAACGTGCTGGTGGTCGGGCCGTGGCATCACGGCGGCTGGGCCTCGGTCGATGGCGACAAACTGGGGAACGTGTCGTTCGGTTCCAAGACCGGCGCGTTCTATCGCGCCGAGATTGAGTTGCCGTTCTTCGAAAAGTACCTCAAGGACAAGGATCTCCCCGCACCGGCCGAGGCGATCGTGTTCGAGACCGGCTCCAATGCGTGGCGCACGTTCGATCACTGGCCACCGACCAAGTCCGAGACCAAACGGTTGTATCTGCAGGACGGCGGCAAGCTGACGTGGACCGCGCCCGAACAACGTGCGACCGGTTCCGACATTCAACCGCCGCGCGGCGAAGCCTTCGACGAGTTCGTCAGCGATCCCGCCAAGCCGGTGCCGTACTGCGAGATCATCACGCCCAAGATGACCATCGAGTACATGGTCGACGACCAGCGCTTCGCCTCGCGCCGTCCCGACGTCCTGACCTATCAAACCGAACCGTTTGAGGAAGACGTCGTCCTCGCCGGCCCGCTCGAAGCCGACCTGTGGGTCTCGACGACCGGGACCGACGCCGATTGGGTCGTCAAGCTGATCGACGTCCGTCCCGATGCCCCGGAATCGACGCCGCTGGCGGGATACCAGATGCTGGTCCGCAGCGAAGTCTTCCGCGGACGCTACCGCCACGACTACGCCAAGCCTGAACCGTTCCAGCCGGGTGAAGTGACACGGGTGAAGTTCGAACTGCTCGACGTGCTGCACCGCTTTCAAAAGGGACACCGCCTGATGGTGCAGATCCAGAGCACGTGGTTCCCGCTGGTCGACCGGAACCCGCAGACGTTCGTCCCCAACATCTACTTCGCCCAGCCGGAGGATTTTCAACGGGCCACGCACCGCGTCTTCCGGTCGATGGAACATCCGACCAGTTTGAAGTTCGGCATGCTACCGGTGGCGAAGCCGGTGTTTTCGACGACGAAGTGACTTTACTGTAGTCCCGTCGCTCCGCCGACGGGAC
>JANMLE010001734.1:0-2043 GCA_031372385.1 Planctomycetota bacterium
GATCGCCTGCCGGAGATCGTCGCGCGCGGTCTCGTCGATGGTCACGAAGGCCGTCACCTGATCGGCGTGATACCGGATGCGTGCCTCCGGCACGGACTCGCCGAACTCTTCTTCGAGCAGCACGGCATAGGCGATGACCTGGATGCGATCGCTCGGCCACGGCAGCGGCGAGCCATCGTCGCCGCGCCGACAGCGTCCGCGCTTGTGTTCGTAGGCCACCCACAGCCCATCGCGCCGCCGCACGGCATCGACCTTGCCCATCAATCCCCAGACCTCGCTCGCCACCTCGACGGACCGCTGCTCGGGCGACTCGTCGTCGAGCGGTGCCACATCGTCATGCAACCGCCGCCCGGCATACACGGCCCCGTCCGCCACCCGCAGTTCCTCGACCTCTTCGAGATAGAACAACCGCTCGCAGTACAGCAGCGCATGCAGCGCCATGACGCGCAGCGGCGGCTCGTCCTCGCGCGGTTCGGGAGCCACCCCGCCCGCCCCATCAAACCGAAGCTGCCCGTCGCGCCCCTGCGCAAGCGGCTTCAACGGCCCGGCTTCGACCGCCACCGATGCCAATGCGACTTGTAGGACTTTCACATCGTCTGACATGAGCATTCTCCGACATCAAAGACGAGAAGCCCCTCCGTGAGAAATCATTCCTGATTCATCAATTGACCGACGCGGTTTCGCTTGAGTCACAGGGTCCGTCAGAACGGTCGCCAACAGGATCGTTGACAGTGTTTCAGTAGTTCCAAGTTCGGCGTCGAACGCGTCGAACGCGTTGAACGGACAGGTCTTTACTCCGAAGGAGTTGCGTCTCATAGCCCAGGGTTGCCCGCGCCTGCGGGCTACCCTGGGGGAGAGAACGGATTGGCCATCTACCCTGAAAGGGTTGCGTCCTTCGGAGATTTCCGATGACGGAACCCCGTTGGGGTACGGGCGTCGGTTGAACCGTTCCCCCAGGGTAGCTCGCTTCACTCGCAACCCTGGGCTATGAGACGCAACTCCTTCGGAGTACAGACAACTGCGAAATCCGCAAACTTGGAACTACAGAATCTCCAATAAAGACGGCTTTCAAATCGATTCCATTTGAAGGAAACTCTGATCGGTTGAGGACAGACGGACTGGCCTCAAAGGTCACGGGTCTTGCACAACGGCGGTTCATGATGAAAGTGGAAGTCGTCCTCGAAGCCTTGGACAACGACGGATACCGAGCCTCGGTGGGGCACCCGTTCGAGTTGTCGGCGGAAGCGGCCACGCGCGAGGAAACTCTCGCGGCCTTGAAAGGCTTGCTGGACCACAAGCTCGCGCACGTGGAAGTGCTGGAGATGGATGTCGGCCCTCCGTCTGACCATCCCTGGAAGTCCATCGTCGGGACTTGGAAGGACCATCCCGACTTGGAAGAGGTTTTGGAAAACATGCGGGAGTACCGCCGGCAGGTCGATGCGGACCCGAACCGACTATGAGCGTTTTCATTCTCGACACCGACCATCTGACGCTGTTGCGGCAAGCGCATTCGGCCGTCGTGACTCGCGCCGTCCTCGTTCCGCGCGACCAGCTCGCGACCACAGTCATCACCTTCGAAGAACAAGTCTCCGGCTGGTACACCGCCGTCCGGAAGGCCCGCGACGCCACCAAGCTGACTCGCGCCTATGAGGGACTGCTGGAAGTCGCCCGAACCGCGCAGGTCATCCGCATCCTGCCCTTTTCCCGCGCTGCGATCGACCTGTACCTCGACTTGAAAAAGCAGCATCCGCGCCTGGGAAAAATGGACCTCGCCATCGCCGCTATCGCCCTGCACAACAACGCCACTTTGGTCACCAGCAACCGGCAGGACTTCGAGCAGATCGCGGGATTGATCTTGGAAGACTGGTCCGCCTGACCCGTCCGCCGTCTGCCCCAGCGCGACAATCTCCTTGTTGGGATCGGCGTTCTGAATCACGAGGTAACAGGCGTAGCGAGACAGAAAGACCGTCTACAGCGATCGCTGAGCACCGCTACCGATGTCAACCATTTCGGTGACATCAACGAAATGGTCCTCGACCCGCT
>JANMLE010001741.1:0-2009 GCA_031372385.1 Planctomycetota bacterium
GCCGCATTCTCGATTGAGGAAACTGGAAATGAAGCTGAGTGTTCCCCTGCTGTTGCTGCTGTGCGTGTCTCCCGCGTTCGCCGCGAATACTCCGGGTGCGAACACCCCGCAGGCTGCGGACGCCGAGAAGGCCGTGACCAAGAAGAAACTCAGCGTGGCTCACATCGAGCTCTCCGGGCACTATCCCGAAGGGGCCGCGGCACCGGGGTTGTTTGGAGACGTGGTCGAAACGCTGTCCAGTACCCTGACACGCTTGGAAAAAGCCGGTAAGGACGACGATCTGACCGCGATCATCCTGCACATCAACGGCCCGACGATCGGTTGGGCCAAGCTGCATGAACTCCGCACCGGCATTCAAAAGATGCGGCAAAAGGGTCGCAAGGTTTACGCCTGGCTGGAGAGCGCGGACACCAAGGACTACCTGCTGGCCACGGCGTGCGACGAGATCATCCTGCCGGAATCGGGCATGGTGATGATGCCCGGTCTGCGGGCCGAAGTGTCGTTCTACAAGAACCTGTTCGACATGCTCGCCATTCAACCGCAGATGCTGCGGGTCGGTGAATTCAAGTCGGCCGCGGAACCGTACAGCCGGTCTGAAATGAGCCCCGCGTTCCGTGAAGAAATGGAAGCGATCCTGGTTGACTACTACCGCCAGATCGTCGAAATGATCGCCCAGTCCCGCAAGCTGCCCGCCGACCAGGTGAAGGCCGCGATCGATGTCGGTCTGCACACCGCAGCGGACGCGAAAAAGCTCGGCCTGATCGACCGCATCGGCTACGAAGATTCGATCACCGATCTGGTCAAGGGAGACCAGAAGGACGCGGAGGTCAAGTTCGCCAAGGGCTACGGCAAGAAGAAGCTCGACACCGACTTCAGCGGCATCACCGGCATGGCCAAGATGATGAACCTGATGATGGGCGCCGAACCCACCACGCGCAAGTCGACCGCACCGAAGATCGCGATCATCAATGCCGTCGGTCCGATCATGTCCGGCAACAGCAAAGCCGACTTCTTCGGTGACGAATCGATGGGGTCGACCACCATGATCAAGGCGATCCGGCAGGCGCGTGACGATGCCACCGTGAAGGCGATCGTCCTGCGAGTCGACAGCCCCGGCGGCAGCGCCCTGGCCAGCGACCTGATGTGGCACGAACTCGAAACGCTCGAAGGAAAGAAGCCGTTCATCGTCAGCATGGGTGACGTCGCCGCCAGCGGCGGCTACTACATCGCGATGGGCGCCGACCGCATCTTCGCCGAACCCGGCACGCTGACCGGTTCGATCGGCGTCGTCGGCGGCAAGCTGGCGTTCGAAAAGTTCTACGAGAAGATCGGGATCACCACGAGCGTCGTCCAGCGCGGCAAGAACAGCGGCGTGCTCAGCATGACCACTCCGTTCTCGGACGCCGAACGCGACGCCATGCAGAAGCTGCTCAACGACATCTACGGCCAGTTCACCAAGAAGGCCGCCGCCGGCCGCAAGATGGATTACGACAAGCTGGAAAAGATGGCCCGCGGCCGGGTCTACACCGGTGCTCAGGCGTTGCAGCTCGGTCTGGTCGACGAACTGGGAACGCTGTCCGACGCCATCGCCCACGCGAAGAAAGCGGCGGGACTCGATCCCGACCAGAAGCTGGAACGTCTCGACCTCCCCAAGCCGGTCAGCCCGTTCGAACAACTGTTCGGCCCCCTCGATCCCAGCGCCGCGTCACTGAAATCCACCTCGGCCATGTTCCTAAAGCACCTGCCCCCGGACGTCGCCGCGCACCTGAAGGGCCTGGACATCTACGAACTCCTCGCCCGCGAACGAGTCCTGACCGTCATGCCCTATCGGATGCTCGTCAAATGAAATGAACTGGCGACGAAGTCATCTGACACGACAAGCGCAGGCGATTGAGAGAACCTCTTGATCGCCTGTCCCTTTTGTACAGGGGGCGACGAATACGACTTTGTCCGCACCGCCTACATCACCGAGGGCTGAACGATGAATGCCAAGCCCAACGTCTCACCCG
>JANMLE010001774.1:0-1593 GCA_031372385.1 Planctomycetota bacterium
GTCGTCTCGCACGGACAGGCCGGGCACCTGCGTGTTGATGGGCTGATGGAAGTGCGCGGTCGTGGCCGTCGGAGTCAGTCGCTGCAAATTCACGAAGTACCGGGAATGGTCTGAAAGAATCCGCATGCCACCGATCTGCGACGACTCGGCATTGTCCAATCGAACCGACAGCTTCTTCTCGCACCGCGCCACATCGTAGACATTGATGGAACCGCCCGCCCCCACGTAAACCAGTTCGCCCCCCTGCAGAAGCATCGGCTGCCGGGTGGTATCTCCGATCAACTCGCTGATCTCGGGGGCCTCTTTCAGCAGGTCGCGAACCTGCAGACGCCGGCCCTCGGGACTGTCGACAAAACCGGCGACGTGTCGTCCGAAGGATCCCTGCCACTGACCGGGAACAAACCCCGGCCGCACCGTCGAAATCTTGCGTCCCGTCGCAGTCTCAAAGACCTCGTAACTCGTCCGGTCCGCACTTCGAACAGCCAGCGCGTGCCGATCACCGATGAGGTCGAGCGCGAGATTCTGAGAAGGCTCCTGTGCTGAGAGCGGAATGACCCGCTGCCAAAGCAATGCTCCGTCCAGCGGATCGACCACATACAACCGATTCCGCCAGAGAAACGATGAAAAGGTCGGGCCCGATGGACCGGGAAAGACCGGGCTGCGCCAACCCGTCAGATCCGCGGGAAACTGCCTCCAAACCGGCTCCGCGTCTCCCAATTGCAGCGTCGAGACACCCATCAGCCCACCGGGGACACCGAACGGAACCAGATGCCCTCCGGGAGCCTGCTTGCTGAGGGGAACCATTTGATGAGTGATGGGGATGGTCAGGGATCCCAGTCGCAACCGAGATCGTTGATCAAAGACCGAAAGCGTCAACTGGTCTTCCAGATCCGACGACGACATCACGAAGTCGACCGGTTGCGCGGCGTAACGGATGTGTCGCCCGAGCGAGGCGATTTCGACCCGGTCCGACTGAAAACGAAGTGGCTCGCGGTTCGAAGATCCCGAGGGCAGGATCTGTTGCACAAACTCCGGCTGAACAGTCGTCTGATGAATCTCCACATGATTCACCGGCCACGAAGGTTCGCGGGACTGTTGCCACGCGGCTTTGGCGGGACGATCGGCTTCAAGGCGGCCGACGAATTGGGCTCCCGTCAGCCCGCCGGGAAGTGGAGTCTCCGCGAAGTCCGTGGCCAGCAATTCCAACTGTCGCGCCGCCTCCGTGACGAAGCCAGATTTCTCCCACAATCCCATCAACCGCATGGTGCCTCGGCCGCCTCCTCGGGAGTGCCGTTGCCCTTGTTTCGCAGCCAAAGTGTCTCGGCCGAGTGGACGGCCCCCGTGGCGGCGAATTGCGAAGCCAGGTAGGAACGCGGTGATGCCACACTGGATTCAGCATCAAACACGCGAACGTACCGCTCAATCTCTTCCGGGGATTCCCGCCCTTGCAGCCGGGGCATTCGATCGAGCCGCAACCGCTGGAGGTGATGGGCGAAGCCATCCGCCGCCGGCTTATTCAATTGGAGACGACACCAAACTGCCGGTGAAATCAGCCATTCGTCATCTCCCGGAACGGAGAGAATGGCCCCTTTC
>JANMLE010001628.1:0-1306 GCA_031372385.1 Planctomycetota bacterium
CAACCTCGCCGCCACTTCCCTGTGACTGATCCATCGCTGCCTCCGGATAAGTGATCGCTGCCACCTGACGCTCCAAAGAGAAACACTTTGCGCCCACCTCGACAAGACCAATTCACCCCCGCCAATACCAACTTTGCATCACCGCAGGCTGAGCCTGAGCAAGGGTCGTTGTCGGTTGGCATCAAGGGGCGGAAGCCGGCCTGCGAAACTCTTCGGCCCTTTCTGGTGACTGGACTCCACCGGGTGTGTCGTGCTAAGAATCTGTGGTGTCTTCCTTCCTGAAATCCCTGCCACTGGATCGGATCGCTGCCATGAAATTCGCACTTTCACACGGACTGTCGTCGATCGTCTTGCTTTCAATGGCCGGGAGTGCCATGTCACAAGAGCTTTACGAAGCCCGCATTTTTTCCGCGGCACCAGACCGGCAGTTGAAGTATCGACTGATGATTCCGAAGGATTATGCCGCGACGGGCACTGAGAAATATCCGCTGGTCCTGTTCCTGCACGGTGCCGGTGAGCGGGGTGATGACAACAAGAAGCAATTGGTTCACGGTACGAAGGATTTTGCCAAGGACGAAAATCGTCTGAAATATCCCTGTTTTGTCGTGGCTCCACAGTGTCCGGACGGGAAGAAGTGGGTCGAGGTGGACTGGTCGGCGGAGAGTCACAAGCAGCCCGAAGAATCGATTTCGTTGGTGTTGACCCGCGAATTGCTGGTTGCCCTGCAGAAAGAGTTTCGCATCGACACGAAGCGACTGTATGTCACCGGCCTGTCGATGGGGGGCTACGGGACTTGGGACATGGTCACTCGCACGCCGGACGTCTTTGCGGCAGCGGCTCCGATTTGTGGTGGAGCCGACGAAACGCAGGGGGACCGGGTGACAAAGGTGCCGATCTGGGCTTTTCATGGCGACAAGGACACGGCCGTCAAACCGGAGCGAACTCGGCGAATGATCGCCGCGATTGAGAAGGCGGGGGGAAAGCCCAAGTACACTGAATATCCCGGAGTCGGTCATGATTCCTGGTCGCGGTCGTATGCGGACCCGGAGTTCATGGCATGGCTGTTCGCCCAGAAACGCCCGTAGTGTTGATCCTCGTTGAACCGCGTGGGGTTCACGCCAACGCGCGGTTTTTTTCACGCACGCCGACACGCTGTCTGGTAGCTGTGCGGGTATCGAGTCGGTTTCCGGCCTACTTCACAATGTCGTAGTTGGCTTCTTTCCAGCCGCGAAATCCGCCGTCCATGCTGATGACGTTGGTGTAGCCCATCTTCTGCAGGTTGTCGGCTGCGAGTGCGGAGCGGAAT
>JANMLE010001810.1:0-4347 GCA_031372385.1 Planctomycetota bacterium
CTCGTCTCCTCTTCCTTGAACAGAAGTAGGATGAGCATTCCAATGTGACGTGTGAACCCGGCTTTTTCTCGCGCACCTGCAATCCGGTAGAGTCAGGAAATTTGAACGCACGACCCCACGCCCTTCGATGTTTTGCGGAGAATCTGGAATTCGAAACAGTTTGTCGCTTCGTCACAGATCCGATTTGACTCACGCGGAACCCGACCTATCTTTCGGGTGTTGGGGCCAACCGACCAACGCGACCGAACGCCGAATCGACGGCCACGGTCATCACAATCTGATGTAGACACCGTACAGCACTCGGTTCCGCAAGGGACCGGGGGTTCGAGCGCGGCAAGGAGGAGCTGGGAGCTTCGAGGGGACCTTGCCGCGCTTTTCTTTTTCTTTGTTGCGGGCGTTTTAGGCAGTCCGCACTAAATCAACTACCAAGGCCGTAGGACGGATTTCCAATCCGTCCGTCAATCCCGGACGGATTGGAAATCCGTCCTACGGGTAGATCATTTCCTGCCGACTGCCTTTCCGGATCAACCCGATGCGAACGCGCATTTCCAACTCCGCCCATCGCCTCCCCCACTGTCGGGATCGCCGGGGCGTCACACTCATCGAAACCATCATGGCGGTTTCGCTGATGACCCTTGCCTCCGCCGCGCTGCTCACCTCGCTCAGTTCCTCCGTGCTGGTCAGCACCGACAGCCTGCGCGCCGCGATCGCGACCGGACTGGCGGACCAATTGATGGATGAGATCGCAGGCGTCAAGTTTCCACCGGCGAGTGGATCGGGTTCACCTACGGGAATGGGGCGGACGGGCTTTGATGATCTGGATGATTACAACGGCTACAGCGTGTCGCCACCGCAGGCTCGGAATGGGATGGTGATCGGAACCGAGGGAGCGAACTCGTCCGGATCGTCGATGTACCGTCCGCAGCAGTTTCAACCCAACCCGCGGTTGCTCAGCGGCTACAAACAGCAGGTCAAGGTCGAGAAGATCGCCGACGCCGGGAATACCTGGTCCGTCGTTTCGCAGTCCACCACGCTGCGCCGCGTGACCGTCACCATCTCCTATACCGACGGACTGGGGAAAACGACCCCCGTCGCGGTTCAAGTTCGAGTCTTCAGCAATGTTGCCGTCGCCCCGTGATCATGATGCCGGACGTTGTGATCGACGGGCGTCCACCCGTCGGCCGATGGTCTCCCTGCGCGCGGGCTTCACGCTGGTCGAATTGATCTTCACGATGTCGATCCTCAGTTTCAGCGCGGCGGTCTTCGGTGGGTTGATCATGGCGATCAGTTCTGCCTGGGATCATTCCAGCGCGCTGGAAGACAGCCGGCGACAGGCCCAGGGGACGCTCGGCCGCATCAAGTGGATGGTGCAACAGGCCGGGATCTACCGTGTCACGGGCCAGTCCACCACGATCGGTGTGGCCGTGATCTCGACCGACACGGGTGTTTATCAAGCTCCCACCACACTGGTCGTCTGGAGCGGCGGGGCGAACGGAGGACTGAACGCGCAGGGACTGCTCACACGCTTGCCGGTGGCCAGCGAAGTGGTCGTTTATGCCCCCGATCCAAGCACCCCCGCGCGACTCGTGGAAGTCACCTTTCCCGCGAACGCCACCGTGGTGGATTTCCGGTCCGCGACGTTCAGCACCACGATTCAGTCGCTGCTCAAGTTGAGCACGGCGCAGAAAATTTTGTTGTGTGACCGTCTGCACACGTCGCCCGGCAAGTCGGGCACGACGACCAATTTGGGGGATGCCCGCTTCGAGCTCAGTGCCGCGCCGACCGACAGCCAGATTGCCGGAGTCACCGTCGGATCGCAGACGTGGAATGATCTGCCGTGGGGGCAGGGACTGGTGGCGGCGGATCGCGGATTGCGGACGTCCAACATTCGCATCGAACTGCTGCTCGATCCCGATCCCAAGAAACTCACCACTGACAATGGGTATTCCACTGCGATTCCATTCCTTGGGTCTGTGAACCGGCAATATGTTTTCCAACCGTGAACACATCACCGCTGTTGTCCTCTCAGACCGTCGCGCCAAGTCGACCGGCCTGACGGGCAGGGTCGTCGCCTTTTTCAAAGTAGGGTGGGACCAGCTCGCTTCGAGCGCAGGCCCACCAGGCTCAAGTCGCAGGAATTCATGGTGGGCCGGCGCGGCGAAGCGCCGATGGTCCCACCCTACTTACTCAGTCCGTCGCATCAAGACGACTGGCCGGTCGGGGACGCGCACATTGGGCACCGGGCACCGGGTCGTCCGTTCGCCCGCTTCCAATTCCAACCGCCGCGGATTCAGCATGATCCTGGTCATGCTGGCGATCGGATTCAGTCTGGCGCTGACCTACGGCTTCATGCGCACGCAGGTCGCGTCGATGCAACTGACGCAGAACGAGATCCGGCGCGACCTCGCTCTGGAGGCGGCCCGGACCGGGATCTCCGCGTGTCTGCTGCGAATGCAGGATCCCGCATGGGTCGGCCTGTCGGACACGTACTCGAAGATCACCCAGCAGGATTCCACCAACCTGGTCACCTGTGCCGTGACCTACAGCGTGGTGACAGCGGGGCAGGTGGCCGGGCTGGCCGATGCCGAGTTGCCGCTGCATGTTTGTCTCACGTCGACGGGAACGTGGAGCTCCCCCCGCGACAGCACCCTCACCGCGAAGCGTACGATCAAGGCGGTGGTGCGATTGATGCCGCGCCTGCCCGGTCGCACAGTCCGCGCAGGGGATGTCGCGACGGCCACCGATCTGACCATCAACCCCGCCGGCTATCAGGCGACGCTGCCCTACACCCTGACCGCGACAATGAACAAGTCGGATTCCCTCAACTTTGATCCGGGGACACGGATCGAAGGCCCCGTCTGGGTTGGAAAGAACCAGAGTTTGTCACTGTTCAACAGTGAGTACTGGTCCGGCTCGATCCGGGATTCGATGCTGACGGAAATCGGCAACCAATACGGTGCCACAAGTTCTGCGAACTTCGTCCACCCGCACCCGCTGAACGGTCCGATCACATTCGGCAAGTCACCTTCCGGGAGCCTTCAATCGGACTTGAATAAATTGAAAACACCGTGGTCCGTGACGTCCAACAAGGCATCGGTTGACAGCATGGACACCAACCAATGGCTGACCTACCGCATTTATGATCGCGGGCCGGTCTATCAGGCCACGACAGTTTCCAGTTCGCTGACCAACGTCACTCTGCGACCGTCGGCCGCGAATCCCCTCGGCGTGTTCTACTGTTCCGGCAATCTCGATGTTTACAACCAGGTGATTGTGCAGGGAACGCTCGTCGTGAATGGAACCCTCACCGTGTGGGGGCAGGGATCGACAATCGCGGCCTACAACTGGATATCGAGCAGTGGCAGCGCGGCCGTGGTCGACGCGGACAAGTGGCCCCGGTTTCCCGCGGTCGTGGCGAAGAAGTTGAGTTTTTCCAATGCGGCCCGGACGGTGATCGAAGGAGCCCTGCTGATCGACAACCAGTTGGTCGGCGGAGGCGGCGACTTCGCCAATCCCACCGGCACTCAGTCGAATCTGTCGGGAACCGCCACGGCCACGCGCGGACAACAGCCGTACAGCACCGTGCAACTGTTGGGATCACCCAATCTGTCGTCGATCTCGGGCAATCAGGTGTATGCGGTCTGGCTGGCCAATGGAACCTCGGGGCGCTGGTATCAAATTGACAGCGTAAACAACACCGCCAAGACGCTGACAGTGATTGGTGAAGCCTCGATTCCCACTGCGGTCGCCTACAAGATCCGGCTGAATCGTTCGCAGTTCGTCTGCCTGAACGGTCCCGTCGTGGCCGACTATGCCGACATCGACAACGAATCCGAGTGGACGGTGTCGTCGACGATCTGGACGAAGACCTATTCCGACTGGAACGCGACGAACACGATCCTGGCCTCGCAGGGCTTGCCCCGGATCACGTTCCCCAATTGGGCGGCCAATCCCGCGAACTTGATTTATTCGGGCTACGTGTTGCCCTATCAAACGGCGACCTACGGACTGCAACTCGAACCGACGTTCTCCATCCGTCCGACTGCCGGTGTGAGCTATCGGGCCAATCCCCCGCTGTTCACACCGTATGCCAGCACCGGCTCGGATGCGGCGGCGGCGGGGTATCGCTGGAAGATCGTCGATGCCAGCTATGACGTGTCTCGTCTCAGTTCAGCGGAAGGCGTAGCTCCGAGCTCTGCAGTGGACCAGGCAACTCCAACTGGTTCGCCCAAGGAGCAGCCCTCCTCTATCCCTGCAAGCCCTGCTTCGGTAACGAATCCGGCATCAGTCGGTGTGGAGAACTCAGACCAGGTTCCCGCTCCTTCGGCTGTCCCCTCCCAGTAAATT
>JANMLE010001838.1:0-1372 GCA_031372385.1 Planctomycetota bacterium
ACCACGGTCAGCGGTCTTTTAGTGTGGCCCGCCCTGTGTCTTCTGTTGGCCCTGGGGACATGGTCAACGGGTTGTTGGGTGGTTTCATAGCACGGGGCCCAGAATTGTGACCGTAGCGAAAAAGGCTGTCCCCCGTGCTATGATCCCACCCATCAACCCGTTACCCATGTCCCCAGTCCAAACAGAAGACTCAGGGCGTGCCACACTAATTCACGGCTCACATTGGTCGTGCCACCCCGCCGCCCGGAAGTGATCGAGCGGGCGCTGACGAAGTTGCTCTCAGAAGTCTGACGCAGCCGGATTACGTCGCGGCTATGCATGCGAGGGGTCGGGTGCCACTGGCGCGGGGCTTTGCTCGCCAGTGCTCTTCAAAGACACTGGCGGCCCAAAGCTGCCGCCAGTGGCCCCCGGCGAAACCGCGATCATTTCGGGAAGAACGATTCGAAGTACCCTTGAATCTTTTTCCGGATCGCATGCACTTCCGATTCGATTTCGGACAGACCGCACCCCTGTTCATTCAGTTTCTTCACCACGTCGTTATGGATCTTGTTGCGACCGTCCAAATCGGCAATGGGTTCCTGCTTTCCCTTCGCCAGTTTTGTCGAATACTTCTCAAATGCGTCGTAGTAAATCGAACTCATCACATGCAGTCTGTCGCGCAGGAATGTGACGACTTCATCTCGAATCACCTTCGGCACGAACGGATCTGACTCAAGCGGCCCGAGAATTGTCCGTAGCCGACTGATGTTTGCCATCACGGGAACGCCGAACGGCCAGTAGCCGCACTCATGCACTTCATCCTTGTTTCGTAGAAACGTCTCATTGATTTTCTCGATCTCTGCCGCCACGCTGGAGTTTTTCGTCCAATGCTCATCTGAGTCCGCGTCGAACTCGGCGTAGAGCTTGTCAGAAATCTCTTTCAGCCGGTCCATCACCCGCTTCTGGTATTCAGTGTTGACCGTGTTCAGCAGACCTCTTCGAGCCTTGAGGTAGGTGAGGATACTGATGACGATGCCCACGGTGAAGAAAGCGATCTGTGCCGTCTTTTGCCATTCGTCCAGAGTGGATGGCCACATGCGAAGACTTTCTGTTGATCTTGAAGCTGCCGCTACGGCGGGGTGGCATTGCCTTCGAGGCGTTGAATGTGATTGGACGTGCCACTGTTCCGGAGCCTTCCGAGGAACAGAGCCGGTGCGAATCGGCGATGGCGATGATTGCTTTCTGTTCGTTTACTTCCAATACGACCGGTCCAGCGTCCGGTAGTTGATGGCTTCGCTGAGGTGGTTCGAGTTGATGTTGTCGCTGTGTTCCAGGTCGGCGATCGTGCGGCTGATGCGCAGGATCTTGTCGTGGGCTCGGGCGGAGAGGGCCA
>JANMLE010001635.1:0-5973 GCA_031372385.1 Planctomycetota bacterium
GGGAACTTCCTGAATGTCGGCCTCGGGCGCGAAGGGGAGGAACATCTGTCGACCCATGTGGCGCAGTTCGTGGAGTTCCTGCGGGGTCGTGGGAAAGTAACGTTTCCGTTGCCGGGCAAGTTTCAGGGACACGCCTATCACTTGAGAACGGAACTGCCGCGACCGCGCCACGAACCGGGGATCCTGTTGATCGGCGATGCCGTGGGACTGGCGGACCGCCAGAGCGGCGAAGGAATCCGCCCCGCCATCGAATCGGGCCTGCTCTGTGCGGCCAGCATCCTTGAGGCGGGCTCCGAGCGGCGGAGCCAGGTGAATGAGATCTACCTCTCCAAGCTGCGCCACCATTTCCGACACGGCACCACGTCCTCGTCACTGTCGAAATGGATTCCGAAGTCGCTCCGTGAATTTGCGGCCCACCGGCTGATGAACTCGCGCTGGTTCACGCGGCGGGTGCTGCTGGATCAGTGGTTTCTGCACCGGTGACGGTTGATGTTGTCGGTTGATGTTCGTCCGGCATGCGGTGGGGCAGAGCACAGGATTTGACGTGCCCGTAGGACGGATTTCCAATCCGTCCTTCATTGCCGGACGGATCGGAAATCCGTCCTACGTTCGCTCAGAGTCGGGTCACTTCACCAGCAGGACCGGACACTGGCACAGCACTGAAACTTGGTAGCTCAACGTCCCCCAGGTCTGCAACGGACGGGACAGGTCGGGCTTGTGGGAACTCATCACGATCAGGTCCGCCGCGCGTTCGACGGAATCCGTGACGATCTCGTGCAGCCGGTGTCCAATCCGAATCTTGCAGTCCACGACGATCCCGGCCTGATCGAAACGTTGCGACCGGGATTCGAGTTCGGATTCGGCCCGGACACGCAGCCGCGCGTAGAACTGAGCCAGCTCAGCGTCCAATTCACCGCTGATCTGCTCGACCACGTGCAGCAGGGTGACCCGCGCATGGTTCACGACCGCGAGATCGAAGGCGATGTTCAGCGCCTCCAGATTCTTCTCGGTGAAGTCGAGGGGGATCAGGATGTGCTGAAAACGGGGAATCATGTCCGCCTCCTTGTCGAGACTGCCTGCACGACAGACGTAATTTTCCGTCGCGCCGGGAAACCAAAAAACAACACAGCCCAGACGCTCCGGGGCGTCTGGGCTGCGACTTGTTTGCGGTGTGCAATCAGGCCAGTTCCGGAATCGGTTCGCGCATGTCGAGCAGGAACTGCGGCCGGCCCGTCGGATCCTTCAACGTTGTCGTCATCGGGTCGATGCCCAGGTTCCGATAGATCGTGCCCACAATCTCCTGGACATGCACCGGGCGATCCTTGGCGTATTCGCCCAGTCGATTCGTGGAGCCGATGACCTGACCCGTTCGCATGCCACCACCGGCCAAAAGCGCACAGCTCACCTGCGGCCAGTGATCGCGACCGGCACCGGGATTGATGCGCGGTGTCCGGCCAAACTCGCCCCACACGGCGACGGTCACGTCGTCCAGCATGCCGCGGTCTTCCAGGTCTCTGACGAGCGCGCTGACACACTGATCGAGCTTTGCACCGTGATCGCGAACCAGATCGAAATTCTTGCCGTGGCTGTCCCACCGGCCAAACGTCAGCGTTACCGAACGCACGCCGACTTCCACCAGTCGGCGGGCGATCAGCAAGTGTTCATTGCAGGTCGGGGCACCGTCGTATTGGAACTGGAACGGCTTGCCGTCTCCGTAGCGCTCGCGGACTTTCGGATCCTCTTTGCTCAGGTCCAGGGCGTCGACCAACTTGCTGGAAGTGAGGACTCCAAACGCGGCCTCGGAGAAAGCGTCCATTCCCTTGAGCATACCGGTGGCGTCGACATCGCGCTTCAACTGATCCAAGCCGTGCAGCAGCGACCGGCGATCCTGCAATCGATCCAGATTGATCCCGTTCAACCGCATGTCGCTCGTGCCTTCACCCTGCGGCTTGAACGCCTGGTAGGCGGCACCCAGGAAACCGGATGCACCCGGTTCGGACCAGGGGACATGCTGGGTTCGTTCGGTGAGGCAGACTGACGGGGGAACGCCGGGGTCGGTGGGGCCGAACAGTTTTCCCGCCACGGCCCCGATGCTGGGGCGTCCACCGACGGACGAGATGCTGTTGCGCGGCCAACCGGTCAGGCACTGAAAGCCGTCATGCGCACCATCGCAGCCGACAACGGACCGGATGGCGACGAACTTGTCCATCATCGCCGCGATGCGCGGGAAGCACTCGCCGATTTCGATCCCCGCCACGTTGGTCGCGATCGGATCGAATTCCCCGCGGATCTCGCGCGGTGCGTCGACTTTGATGTCCCACATGTCCTGATGGGGCGGCCCACCACCCAGGAAAATGTTGATGACCGCTTTCCGCGACGTGGACCGTCCGGCGAGGGATTCGGCTCGCAGAATATCCGGCAGGGTCAGGCAGGCAGCCGAGCCGAAGGTGAAGCCGCCGATCTTGAGAAAGCTGCGGCGGCTGATGCCGTCACAGTAGCGCGCGGGCCGTCCAAGCAGAGTCAGCATTTTTCACCCCTCAAATCAGTGAGGATCGTAGTCGGGAAGGCGGGTTTCGTGCGTTCAACAAGTCACGACACGAACAGGCGGGACAATTCAGCAGATTCCGATGGAAGAGTCTAGCCTGCGTCCGTTGGCAGGGTCAAGGCGGGGCTTCCATCCGTCAGAGGATTCCCATCCTCCTGTATCGACTGCTGCAAAGTCTCCCGAAAGCCGGATCCGGGGGGGCGGCGAATTCCGAAGTCAAAACCGGCGGTTCGTGCCGACTTCGACCGAACCGCGACTACTTCTTGCTTGCCGCAGGACTGTCCGTGCCCTTCGTTGTCTGCTCCGCCTTGCGCTTTTCAATCGCATCCTGACGATGCTGCTCTTCCTTTTCGTGCCGGGCCTTCGAGGCCTTCGAGTAGTTGTCTCGAATCTGCTTTTGGATCGCGGCCTGGCGGGCCATCGCTTCCATCATGGCCTTCTGCTGCATCTGCATGGCCTGCTGCTGTTGTTTCATGTACTTCTGCATGGAGCCTGAACTGTATCCACGCGCGGCCCACGCTTCGCCGGACAAGCACAACACCAAGGCGCAGACAACGCAGCACGTGACCCTTCGCTTGATTGATTGATTCATTTGAGAACCCCTGAAATGGAGACACCAACAAAGGACAGCAGGCCGGGCTGAGATTAGTGTGACTTCGTCGGACCCGCGCATTGCGGCTGCGAATTCTATCGGAACTTCTTGAGAAGTCGCATCAAGATCATCTGAAATGAGCGTAATGTCTCTGCCGCTGCGGACCAACTTCGAAAGTCATCGAGTCGAGGCTGATCGGTTTGCCATTCCAGTCCATGTCGTCCACAATCTCGCCGCCCGTCACCCGGTGAGTGCGGGAACTTCAGAAGGATTCGGCAACGTGAAAACTCGCATCGAAACTATCGGCTGGCTGAAGTGCCGCGTGGTCGACAACCTGCCCGACGGAACGAATCCTGGATTGGTGGTCGTCCTCTGCCACGGGTACGGCGCGTCGGGATCGGACCTTGTCCCGATCGGTGAAGAGCTGCTCGACCAGTGCCCCAGCCTTCATAGTCGGGTTCAGTTTGTCTTCCCCGAAGCTCCGTTGTCCCTGGATGACATGGGATTGCCGGGAGGTCGAGCCTGGTGGCCGATCGACTTGATGAAGCTGCAATTGGCCGCGGCGACAGGCCGGTTTCGGGATCTGCAACGGCGTCGGCCAGACGGCTTGGTCGAGGCGCGCGACCGGCTGATCGAGACGCTCCAACTCGTGAGTGAACGGACGGGAGTCGGACTTTCGCAGTTCGTCCTGGGCGGCTTTTCGCAGGGGGCGATGCTGTCGACGGATGTCGCCATGCAATTGGACGTCAACCTGGCGGCTTTGATCGCGCTGTCGGGATCGTTGCTCAACGAGTCCGAGTGGCAGGAACGAGCCCCGCGCCATCCGGGACTGCGAGTGCTACAGAGTCACGGCACCGAAGATCCGTTGCTGCCGTTTGACTCGGCCGAATGGCTCCGCGACCTGCTGACCGGGGCGGGGGCCGCCGTCGAATTCGTTTCGTTTCGGGGAGGGCATCAGATTCCGTTGGAGGTCTTCGAACGGATGGCGGACTTGTTGGAGTCGCTGGCCGGTGAGGGAATCCGTCCTTGATGCGCTCACGTTTTCGCCGCCTCCCGCGTATCATCCCCGTCTCGCCGCGAGTAGGTTCGTGGCTCGATATCTCCAATGCCACGACACGAGTTCCGGAGTTTCGGTGAGCGGTGTACCCGAAAGTTCGTCTGATGAGCAAAGTCACCCGAAGCGTCAGCGTGGGAATGCGGATCGTCCCGCGCCGGCGCATCAGGTGATCGCCTTGATCCAAAGCGTCTTGCCAATGGACGACGCAGCGCATCGCATCATCGGGCTGATCGCGGTTTGCCTCGGCTTGATGCTCTCCTGCAGTTCGACCTTGGGGCATGAGCCCTCGGGCTCCGCGGGTTCGAAGCCGCAGATCGGCTGGCGAGGAAGCTATGTCGTTGGCCGCTGGACCGAAGCCGTGATCGACTTCGAAGCCGCCGAAGCAGGCACATACGAAACCAGGATCACGGCACCCGACCCCGATGGAAACCGCGTCACGTTTTCGTCGATAACGCGGCTGACTCGCGGGCGGCATCCGTTGCGGGGTTACTTCAAAGTCGGGCAAATGGATCCCCGCGGGCTGCTGAATCCTGAAATCGGCGTCGATGTTGTCGACGTCGCTTCCGGGAAATCAGTGTGGTCGTCTCATTCGTCGGCGCAACCACCGCTCGACTCTGCTGTCCGTCTGATCGTGACAGTCGGCAATGCGCCGGGCTTTGATTGGAATGATGCGAAGCAGCCCGCGGCCGGATCGTCCGACAAGTCGAGCGAGTTCCGAACGATCGCGATGGCGGTCTCGGATCTGCCAACGACGGCGCGCGTTTACGATTCGGTCTCGCTGCTCGTCGTCGCCGTGAATTCCGTGCTCTCCGCAGAACAGGCCGATGCCGTGCGAGACTGGGTCGCCGCTGGCGGTCGCATGTTGATCTCGCTGCCGGCATCCCGTTCTGCTGCCGCCGAGATCATCCAGCCATTCGCCCGTTGGTTGCCGGTAACCTTGTCCGCCGAACCAATCATCGTGAGTGAGTTCGGCAAGTTGGAATTCTTCGCGGGGAAGAATGTCCGGATTCCGTTCGCGGGACGGATGCCCATCCCCGGCGTGAAGATCACCGAGGGCGAAGTGTTGGCGGGAAGCCGCGATGAGGCGCTGCTCGTGCGATCTCCCTACGGCCTCGGTTCCGTCACGGTCCTCTCGCTGGATCTGACTCAGCCACCCCTCAGCAAATGGTCCGAGCTTTCGTCGCTGTGTCGCCGCCTGGCGGAGACATCCCCCGAAGCCGCGGCGACCTCGTCCGGAAGTTCCCGAAACCTGCAACTCAGTTCGACCGGTATCACCGATCTGGCGACTCAACTGCACGCGGCGCAGGACGACTTTGCCGGCATCAACCGCGCGTCGCCGTGGCTGGTCATGGGATTGCTGACCCTGTTCCTGTTGGTCATCGGGCCGTTGGATTACGTGATCGTCCATCGCGTTCTCAAGCGGCCGCGCGGAACGTGGGTGACGCTGCCGTGCTGGGTGGTTCTCACCGCGGTGCTGGCCACCCTGCTGGCCGGCCGTTGGAATGGAGACTCGTTCCGGATCAACCAGCTCAACGTCGTGAATCTCGATGTCGGTACGTCGACGTGTCATCAACGACTCTGGACGAACGTCTATAGTCCCGTGACCGAGCGCCGGTCCGTGTCGGTCGACTCCACCATCAAACCCGGCCCCACGGAATCCGCAGGTCTACGGCAATCAGGATGGTCGGGCATCCCGGAAACGGCGTTCGGCGGCATGCTGCGTCCGGCGAGTGTCCATGTCGGACGTGCCGACTACCGGCTGTCCGCCGACGCGTCCAT